>JBKPMK010000473.1:0-2325 GCA_046732115.1 Thermoproteota archaeon | reverse complement strand
TTCAGCTGACGTTCCAAGCTCATTGCACTTATAGTCATATAGCCATAATGACTAGATAATGTTACTAAAAATCTCCGTATTTTTACATTTTCATATTATTATATGCATTATATTTGATTGATAAATTGTGATTATTCTCTTAAGTTAATGCTCTGATTATGTACTATGTTTGTTTAGCAAATATCCTTCATTACTATCTTATTGTAGAGCGTCCTTCCACAGACTTGGGCTTATCATACAATCATTTGCTATACAAGTACATCATCATTCTCACCTCCCTGTCTAAACCGATAGTGTTTATTTATTACGATGAAAACTTGATTTTTCCAAACAAGACAGAGACCGTCCATATCTTCTTCACTTTCCCTGCAATAGGATGCATACTCTGTCTGCTGCCATACCCAAAGCTTATGTGTTTAATGGTTTTCTATGACTGTCGCACTACAGTATGCCTTTTTCTTTTTTTATTTAGCAAACCTAGCAAGCTGTGTTGCTATATCAACCATCTTCTTCATATCCTGGGCTAATGTGGAAAGAGCATATCCAAATATTATGTGCTCTATGCCCATAGCTTTAATTTGATTAATGTCAGCCCCAATTTGGTCAACGGTACCAGTCATGGGCAATCTCTGTTGCTCTGATGAGGAGGAGGAGGAGGAGGAGGAGGCAGCAATTGAAGGCGAAGACTCTAACACGTTTGGATATGTCGTTGCAAATATTCGAATCTTTGAAGGGTCTTTGTTGACTTTTCTAGCATCTTCTCTTAAGCTGTTTATAGTCTGTTCTAGCTGTTCTAATGGCCCAAGCCCAACAACAGGTAACCAACCATCTGCATAGTTTACTATTCGTAAAAATGTCTTTGGACTGAATCCACCAAGCAGTATTGGAGGATGAGGTTTCTGCACAGGTTTAGGCCCGATTTTTGAAGCTGGTATGGAGTAGAATTGACCTTTAAATTCAACCACCTCATTAGTCCAAATTCGTTTTAGCGATTGCAAAAATTCATCTGCCCTTTGTCCTCTATGTTCTAAAGGTACACCAGAAACTTCATACTCATCTTTTGACCATCCAATTCCTAGACCTGCAATAACCCGTCCCTGTGACAAGACATCAAGTGTTGCAAATCGCTTTGCCAATACTACTGGATTATGAAACAGCATATCAATAAGACAAGTCCCTAAAGAAATTTGGTTGGTATTACCTGCCAAGTATGTAAGCGTCCCAAGTGGGTCAAGTACATTTTGGTATTGGATAGGAAGGGAACCATCAGGTGTTCCAGGATATGGTGTCTTGGGCTTTAGAGGCCACAAAAGGCGTTCAAATACCCAAACAGAATCAAGGCCTTCCTTTTCAGCCTCCTTTGCAACATACAGAATGTTTTCTCTTGTAGCAAAGTCTCCAGCTTGCGGCAACAGTATTCCTGCTTTCATAGATTTGTTTCTATATAGAATTATTTAATCTTAGGAGTAATTATTACCTAGTTAGTATTAATTATTCTATGGGGCAGATATGAAGATATGGATTAACACCTCCAGTATTCCTATTATGTGATAGATGTTATTGGTGTGCTAAATATTTCAGTAATGCAAGAATACCAACAGACAATAATTGTCCACAATGCCATGCAAACAGCAAGCAGTTGACTGGCTTCCTATTGCACCAAATGAATCATTTACCTATGAAACAAACAAGCCATGAGTATTACCTAGGATGCGTCATTCTGCGATGCTGCTCAAGCTCTGTATTAGCCTTAAATTTGTCTCCGCATACATTGATTGCTACGTATTAAATAGTATAGTTTACACAATATCGTAATATGGTAGAAATGATTGGTCGAGAAATGAGGAAAACCGGCAATAGTTCTGCTAAAACAAAGAAAGATACACAAATTCAGTATGTGTGCGGATGTAAATATAATTTTGACCACCATATAACATTAGAAAATGTCTGTCCAGAACACGAAAGAGAATTAGTTACCTTATATGGCTGACTAAAGTGAGATAATGCCTTGTAAAGGAATATGTATACGCAAGTTATATACATCAATTTAGTCTACTCAATATGCTTTTGAAGTAGAGGAACTTTGCTTGTTTTCTCTCAATCTCCTGCATTCTTGCTGTTAAAGCCATTACTTGGTTTTCTACCAATCGCTAGTTGTAAGTCATTATTGTTGTTCGGCAAATCTTTTCAAAAATTTGTCAAACTCTGTTTTAAAATAATCTAATACAATCTTTCTATTCTCAGGATGTGACTTTCCGTACCTTTCTGAAATAAAATGCAATACACTGAGTAAAGATGCTGAAGCATGTGAGAAAGATGCGGCAT
>JBKPMK010000472.1:0-1826 GCA_046732115.1 Thermoproteota archaeon | reverse complement strand
TTCCTATGCCAGTCAACCCCTATTTTTATACACATTAGAAATTTGCACATAATAACTAACAGAAAAGAAGTTGGATACATGTCTTAAGTAATAGAGTCTAATTCTACTTTGTTTCTTATAGATCTGTTTGCAAATAAGTCTAGTAAATCCCACTATAGTTAATAGAGTTATATATTCTCAATGATGTCCTACCTGATTCTTTATTAAATAAGTAATACAAAAAAATTTTAGTACAATCTCCCTTATCATAAAACCCTATTTTGAGTTCAGCAAAAATTGCATGGTTATAGACGGTGATAGACGGTGGTACAAGTCAATATCAGACAATTGAACGAGCTGCATTTTTTGGCATACTTCTCTTAACTAACTTTTACCCTTTTTGTTTGGTACAGAGATGTGCTAAAGGATCCCACCATAACAACCGGTATTCATCAGAGATACTGACCTAGATTGTAATGTGGTAGCTGTCACTACATATATGTAGCTAAAAAAATACAACAATACTAACTCCTACGAAATGATGCGTTGTTGTGGATAAGTGTCAGTTGAATTTGTCTTATCTCTTCAAGTGTCCTGGCAATCGCACCTCCAACTAGGGCCAGCAATGTAGTATCTAACACATAGAACAAATAGCCAAATTCTATGTGAATGATTATACTCCTAATAATACCGATTACTATATAAGCCACCTTGATTTTCCTACAAGTACTACTTAACACTCCTATTCAACAAATGGATTAGTGATGAACGGAACAAAAAAAATAGTTAATGAACAAATTTACTTCACAGGTTCTATTACTGCCTTAAATCGTACATTTCCATTAGCCACTTTGTCATACGCATTGCTAATTTCTTCTAATGGGAATGTTTCAGTCATTACCCTCACTTTACCGTTTGCTACATAATCTAATGCTTCATACAAGTGGTCTCGATCATTTTGGGTGGAACCTATAATGCGGGCACGCTTAAATAAGATCTCTGGGGAGACTGTCAGAGTCTCTGTCGATGAAACCCCCATTAAAATTACACGTCCATCCGGCCTAATACCTTTAATTGCATCTGCAGTTGCTTTATAGGAATTACTCGTAGCAAGTATTACATCTGCTCCGTCTCCACCCTTTAACAAGGCTTCCCCGTCTGAAACAACACTGTCAGATCCAAGCTTGTATGCTAATTCTTCTTTATCTTTTGAATGCGTAACAGCAATTGTTTCAAAACCAGCAGCTTTAGAATATTGAATTCCAAGGTGTCCCAAAGCTCCTATTCCCACTACTGCAACACGTTCATGTGGCTTTGGATCAGCCAGTCTCAGTCCACTATATACAGTGTATCCTGCACAAAATATGGGTGCAGCTTGATTATAGGATAATCCGTTTGGTATTAGCTGAGTGGCATCAGCATATGCAACCATATACTGCGCGTGACCACCCGAAATATTGATGCCAGTTGCTATGTGGTTAGGACAAAAGAATGATTTACCACGTTGGCACCATTCACATCTACCACATGTTGATTGCAACCAAGGTACCCCTACTCTGTCTCCAACTTTTCGTGTAGTCACATCTTCACCTAATTCAACAACTTCTCCTGCAGGTTCATGTCCTATTGTATAAGGGAATTTCACTCCTAGGGCACCTTTAGTAGCATGTACATCTGTATAGCATATTCCACTTGCGTGTATTTTTATAAGCACCTGATTAGCTCCAGGTTGTGGAGTGGACACTTCTTTGATTTCCCATTTTGCAGCATTAATTCCGCCAAACCTTCCAGGAGAGTAAGATACTATGGCATCAGCGTCTATGTACGCAGATTATTATTATTATTAT
>JBKPMK010000471.1:0-3723 GCA_046732115.1 Thermoproteota archaeon | reverse complement strand
GACCTTAACAAAAGCCTAGAGCAGTATATGAGCAAATTAGATAGCAAAACAAGACTTATCGAAAGGCTAAAAGAGTCTAAAATAAAACTCGGGCAGGAGCTGTCAAGTTCAATCAGCTTACTAAATAAGGGCGAGAATTTAGCCAGAACATACGAGATAAGCCAGGATATAATAAGAAATGTAAAAAGTGAAGACGTGACTATCGCAGAACTGACCAGGAATGGGATAAGGGATGGAATAAGAGAAGTGGCATACAATGCAATAAAATACGATAAAAAGTATGAAAGGGCGATTCTTGCAGCGGCTTCGGAATGGCTGAAGGCTATAATAGTTTATGATAGTAAATCCATGGTTTCAATAGCTACATATGTAAAGTTACGAAGACTCCCTCGCCTTAAAATGATACCTTTGGATATTCTTAAACATGTCGAAGTATCCGACGCTCTGAATTATGATGTTAACGTCATTGGCAATCTCGCTAATTTTGTACATTCGGATTACGATACATTGCCCCTTTTTTTATTTGGTAACACCTACCTTGTAAAGAATCCTAGTGCAGCGTACGTGTTAGCACAAAATGGATATAGAACAGTCACAATGGATGGCATACTCTTTGAACCATCCGGACGTGGCCTATTGCTTGATTTTGGATCGCAACTCTCAGATCTCAGCAAGGCAATTCTTCTAGAGGAATCCGTCGGTGGGCTAAGAAGCCTACTTACAAAATTAAAGATGCTACTAGAAAGGAAAAATTCGGACCTAGCAGACAATGCAAACAAGCTAAGCGATTCTGAAGCGGAGAAAGTCAAGGCAGAGGCAAAAATTAATGAAATTCACCTAAAACTTTCAACCATAAGGATATCGAGGCGAGAAAAAGAGGAGGAATTAGACCAACTTATTTTGGAGAACTCCGCTGTACAATCCGAAAAGGATTCATGGATAGCTGTGTTGAGAAGATACCATATGCAAATCCTATTAATGACTAAAATTATTGACTCCCTCGATCGTAGAATTCAAGACGTCGAGCATGTTCTAGCAGACAATGAAAGTCCTAAACTCAATACGAGGAAGAATCAAGTCCTAAGGTCTATTGAAGAATTAGACATTGAAATTCGCCAATTGACTACTTCGTCGCTTTCATTAAATAACGAAGTTGAGATAGCTCTTCGAAATTTGAGAGCAATCGATGGGCAGAAGCAGGCATTAAGATCTGAGCTTGAAGAATTGACTCGACAGCTAACTTTACTTACCGCGAAGTCGGAAGCACTAGAATCTGAACTCGGAACATTAAGAGACAAAGAACAGCAAGTAATAGATTCTTCAGGTAACTCCTACGGCGTATTACAAGAATATGAACAAAAAATAAAAGAACTAAGAGAGAACGAAAAAAAGATGTCAAAAGAATTTAATGCTATTGAAAAGGAGGCAGCGATGCTCAAACGAGATGTTGCTGATATCACTTCAGAACAATCAAGACTCCGCAACGATCTAATCTCTCTAGGATACAAAGAAAAAGATCCATTGGAACTGTTTGATGCAGATTTGACAATTAACGAACTGAATAGAGAGATCGAAGCGACGAAAACAAAGATTAACCTACGCGCTAGCGAGAGTTACGTTCAGGTAATCGATGGGTATCGTGGTATATCAACCAGACAGAATCAATTGGAATCAGAGCGCAACTCTATTGTTCTTTTCATAGAAGGAGTCATTAAAGAAAAAAATGCTGTTTTCATGGATGCATTTAGAAAAGTTGATGGAGACATTCGCAGTACTTTTTCAGAGGTAACTGGAGGAGAGGCTTGGCTTGAGATAGAGAAGGTTGATGATATTTTTTCAAGTGGTATAATGTTGATCGTTCAGTTCCCTGGAAAGCCTGGACGTGAGTCTACCGCATTATCAGGAGGGGAGAAAACTATAGCAGCAGCAATTTTTCTTTTAGCACTTCAATCTCTGAAACCTTCTCCATTCTATCTTATGGATGAGATAGATGCACATCTCGATGCTGAAAACAATGAGCGACTGTCAAGAATTTTATTGTCGCGATCAAGAGGCAATCAAATAGTTATCGTTACCCTAAAGGATACTACGGTGACAAAGGCCAACTTGATCTATGGCGTATATCCTAAGGAAGGCACTTCACAAATCGTTAAATATAAGCATTCTAACGATCAAGTTATCACGGAAATTACGTCCAGTAAAGGTGTTCAATAGTCATGCAACGAAATATACTTCTCTTGAGCAAGTACTATACGACCTTCCTAACCAACCTTGGACAATAATAGTACCAAATAATTAGTTGTTATCGAATCTGGAATCTGTAGGCTGCCGCAGTGTGTGTCCGTGTTTATTTTAACCTTTGTTACAACTACACGAATACTCAGGTCCAACGAAAAATACTGTTATTATCTATTCTCATTCGCGTTTAAACAGGAAATGCGCATCATGTGTTTGGCAATGAGAATGGATGGACAAAATTGATAATTCTAGTACGATTGTTGCTAAATCCGAACGGGGGCCCTTAACCCGACGACTTCACGGCCTAGGGTCAATATTTTTCGCGTTGTAAATTGCCTGGATCAGGCTCCGACACAGCATAAATCAATGCTTGCGTATATTGATGTGTGGGATGTAATAAAACATGATCTACATTTCCGATTTCGACTATTCTACCATCTCGCATTATGGCAATGTCATCACCAATATATCTGGCTGTAGAAAGGTCATGAGTAATATAGATGTAAGAGACTTTGAGTCTATCCTTTAAAAGTCCCATTAGTTCAAGTATTCCGGCCCTCACAGAAACATCGAGCATAGATACAGGCTCATCAGCTATTATTAACTTGGGCGTTAGGACTATGGATCTGGCTAGTGCTACTCTCTGTTTTTGACCTCCTGAAAGCATGTACGGAAATTTATGTGAAATCTCTTCTGCAGGTCTTAGCTGTACATCTTCTAATGTTCGCAAAACTTTTTCTCTTTTTTCAGCCTTTGAGCTAATCTTATCATTGACATTCAGCGGTTCCATAATCGTATCCAGTATTTTCATCCGGGGATTTAACGATGTATATGGGTCTTGATATACCATTTGTATATTTGTTCTAACTTTTCTTAGCTCTTTGTCTGTCTTGTTTGTAATATCCTCTCCGTCGAATATGATAGAACCACTGTCGGGTTCAATGGCTCGAAGGATCAACCTTGCTATCGTGGTTTTGCCTGATCCTGATTCACCAGCAAGAACAAAAACTTTGCCTTTTTCCAAACTAAAGCTTACGTCATCAACTGCTTTGATATGATATTCTTTGTTGAAACGCAAGACTTCACGTAGACTCTTTTTTATGGCAAAGTACTTTTTGAGATTGTTCACGCGCAGTAGATCAACCAAGTGAATGGCATTACTATTCTACGTTCATGGTATAAATGATTTCTAATTAGCTGTGATGAGTCCTATACGTATAAATTTATCAAATCCAATCGTATGTAAGGATTCAGGATTGACATGCAGACACGTGCCTGTCTTCAATACTTTTTTTGATACTGACCGTTAAGCCTTCACATCAATTTCTTGATTGAGTTCGTTAATGTGGTATATCTCATAATAGAGTAGAAACCTTAACATATTTGTAAGATTTCAAGGAGAATGTAGCGAAGTTGAGGTACTATTGTAGGTGATAACTGTATACACAGATGCCTCTGGCGAGCCTAATAACATTTATGGATATT
>JBKPMK010000470.1:0-2585 GCA_046732115.1 Thermoproteota archaeon | reverse complement strand
CAAGGACAGAATATTCCATCCCAATGCATGAACAAGTCACATGTCTGACATCGTTTTTGTCCAGTAGCATAACGACCAGAACTAATGGGACCGGATGCCTTGTGACGTATGCATATTCCTTTGCATACCATTATTGTATGCTATATTGAGCGTTATATCAACCTGCGTAGTTAGTTGTCAATTATTAACTAATTCTAAACCCTATATAATGTGTATTACAAAATTAAAAACAAAAAAGGTATAGGTAAGACTATTGATGTTGTTACATATCTTTACTTGTACAGCTATACGCTTGCTCCTGTTACTATAAGCAGGGGCAAATGGTTAATGTTTCATCTATGTCTAAACTCTAATTCTACACCACGTTTTTCATTATAGTTATAGGTAAATGATTCATTTGGCCTGATAGGGATGCTAGATAGCTCTCTATTATGATTATTATTACCATCATTATCATCATCATAGCTGTCACCATATGCGTTACACTGAGGACAGATGGTACTACTACCATCTGCTGGTAATCTTGTGCTATCGACATAAGTTGCACACCAAAAACACGTATCACATATAACGAATATTGGCTGTTTTTTTGATGATTGCAACTCTTGCTGTTGATTTAACATTTAGTTTTATACCTAGCGCTCTAGTTTAGATTGCTCTAATAAATACTAGGAGCACTCGATAGCAATTATTCGCAAACCAAAATTATAATGTAAACCAAAGGTCGCATAATCATATTGCAGCTCATAGCACTAGAATTAGGATTAAGTGAAGTTCTTTATATCCATATTTTCAATAGGTTATGATTGTAATTGGGGTTATCTGATAATAAAACCAAAGAAAGCTGTGAACATTTTGCGAGTATCCATGTGATTCAAGAATCAATTTGATAATGTCAAGAATACGAAATGAAACGAAACAAGACTGAATGGACCGGGCAAATTGTAATTGAGCCCGGCCCAGTTCAATAGTCCATGTCGCAATGAACCGAACTAGCTTGTTTGTTAATATCTCCAAATCACTTTTACAGTTATGTAATAAATGAAATAGATGATACTTATTACAAAAACTAAGAGGTAATAAAAACAACATTATGGCTTTTCCTTGGGATATATGGAATCTTTAATGAAGAGTAGAACCTAAACAAAAGTATATCTAGCCAACTGAGAGATGACTCACAACTCAAGCTCAATTTTATATAACTTTGTTAGGCCAGATTTTTAAATTATTTAATGCATATTCCTAATATCTACATCATAGAGGACTAGTTAGCTAGTCTCTCAAACTCTATGATGGCAGACCTTGAGGCCTTGTTATATCCCTTTAGTTCACAGATTAAAACATTTTAAGTGTTGTAATAAGCAATCTTAAATCGTTAAATAGCACATGTTGTTGATCTGCATCACAATTTGAGTTCAGATGATATAGAACCATTTGACTGGTATAAGAGATTCTTTGGTGGGACGGGCAGGAAAGGCCTTGGAACAGGATTCTTCGATGACATGTTCAGAGGTTTTGATCAAATGAGGCGTGAGATGGAAAAAGAATTCCAAGATCTAGAAAAAAGAATTCCAAAGGACTTGGTTAGGGAATACACTACGCCAGAAGGTGGAAAAATACGAGAAGCAGGACCATTCGTATATGGTTATTCTATGACCGTAGGACCTGATGGTAAGCCAAGAGTAAGAGAATTTGGCAACATTAAACCAACAAGGGGCTTTGGTGGTGGAATGGCTAGACCTGAAATTAGTGGTGAGTTAGAGCCTTTAGTAGATATGACTACAACAGACAACGAAGTTAAGGTAGTAATAGAAATGCCTGGGATAAACAAAAACAACATCAGAATAAATGCCTATGATCAGACCTTAGAAGTAAAAAGTGACGATCCTAAAAGGAAATATCACAAAGCTATTGAGGTCCCTCCAGAGACTGATATCGAAACTGCCAAGTCTACTTATAATAATGGGATATTAGAAATCATGTTTAAGAAAAAAGAACAAAGAAAGCCAAAGGGAAAGGAGATCAAGATAGAGTAATAATAAATGCTCACCCCTTTTCATATGTTTTGTATCACCTAAAAATAAAACAAAAGGTGCTAAGCATGCACCTTTACAATAATTAGAGAAGCAATAAAACATGGCAGACTAGAGTTGCAAAATATGGTTAATGTTTGAAGGTAGCCATATAATGTATTAAAAGCTCATATATAGTATTCTAATATCTTCTCAATCACATCTTTTTCTCTATCGTTTGCGTATTCCTGATATCTTGTAAAGTCAAGTGGTGTAATTATTCAATTGGTTTGCTTGGATTACTGCTACTACTATTATTGTTCTCATTATCACGATCAACAACAAGCAACACATCAATGCAGCCTGATGGGAGTACGTATAGCGGCGGTAGGACTTGTAAAGATAGTTAATCCACACTATCACCGTAATAACGCTTGGATGTCATTTCTCGTGCAACTTCAATTCTACGTTTATCTTTTGTAATCCATGTTACTCTAATTAGGCTATATATCTCAAGATCAAGCAACACCTTGTTAAAATCAGCTTCACTTAGCAAAATGTTATTATCTTTGC
>JBKPMK010000469.1:0-1350 GCA_046732115.1 Thermoproteota archaeon | reverse complement strand
ATAAGTAACTGCTTACAGCAACATGAATACTTAAGAGAGACCATCATAGCGACTTACAAACAATGTGCTTCATGTAAGACTAGGACACAATTTACTTGTGTAAAGTGCGGATACTGTTACAGCTGTCATTGGAAGTTGGAGGAGTCGGGGAGAGTTAATTCTGCAGATATAGAGAAATATTCACAACCTGCTACAAGAGTAATAGAACAACCATCAGTGGGGCAGCAAATAATGGTCATGGATGTATATGGTCGACAAATAGAGCCAATATGTAGCTATCGTACCTGTAGTCATAAATTCTCAGTACATGGATACGGTAGACAGTGCAAATGTCATCACGCTCTCAATTATGCTGCAGGAATATCACTATAGTCAAAAATATAGACTTTAATATGTAATGAGGTTTGGTTCATACTCTAACTGAAGATCTCTGAAAAATCCTTATATCTATCAACTCTTAAAGCAATATATGCCGATATGACCTCTTCGGCTTCTATTACTAATAGAACTAACAAATCCATTCTGGCAGTTGACGATGAGGATGCTATTGTTGATATAATTAAGCAATCTTTACAAAGACAAGAATTCAAAGTCTGTGCATTTACAGATCCATTCAAAGCTTTAGCACATTTTAATTCAGCCTTCAAAGAAGATTACCATCACATAGTTCTTTCTGATATCAGGATGCCTGGCATGAATGGCTATGAATTTGTAAGAAAAGTAAAAGAAAGCAATCCAAAAGTCAAGGTGATGCTTATGAGTGCTTTTGAGATCCAAGAGAAGGAATTTCATAACATACTACCAGATATCAAGGTAGACGCATTCCTTCAAAAACCATTTTCCATACAGCAGTTAAATAATGTAGTAGAGAAGATCGGTGTAGATTCTCCATAAACTGCTAGAAATATTTCCTGTAATAGTTATATTATTTGTGTATCACTTTTGGTGGCAGATGCTGTAATGATGGTGGAGGAAAATGGTATACGCAATTATCATCTTGACGATGCTTTAGAGCAGATAAATCAATCAGAACAGGGTGCTCATCACCTTATTGTCTATCCAAATCAAAGAGTGTTAAGAGAACTATATACAAGATATGTTAAAACACAGTTAGAAGATGAAAGTAAAACTGTTCTCGTACTGCCACATTATGAAACTACTGAAAGTCTTAGAAACCTCTTGTTAGACGACAGTCTTCCTACTGATACAGTGAAAAAATACAAGGATTCACTTATAGTGATGGATTCTATAAAGGGACATTTTGGTGCAGATGATCATATGGCTTTTGTCAACAAGCTAGTTAACCGTGCAGAAAATGGTGTTTTGGTAATTGCTGATGCTGGGCCATTT
>JBKPMK010000468.1:0-2786 GCA_046732115.1 Thermoproteota archaeon | reverse complement strand
TGTTCAGATTTTTGGATCAGTCGCCTATAGGAAGACAAATAGAGTAGCAAGACACTTCTTGGATTCAAGAGCAACTACGATATATGAAGGCGCGAATGAAGTACTTGAACTAAAAATGGCATCACAAATTCTTGGCGATGAGTATAAAGCCTATTAATATCATTTACATTAGATTATGTTACTAGTAAGTTTTCCTCAGGATAATAATACCTCATTTATTATTGCTAATCCTTCCTGTATCTCCTCATCATCTATTATTAAAGGAGGCATTATTCTCACTGCCTTATGACCGGCATGTAACAACAGAAGTCCTCTATTAAACAACTCTCTTAACTTCTTGTCTCTTCTTTCTCAGATCAAATTCAATTCCAATCATCAAGCCTATTCCTCTTACGTCGACTATACCATTTCTGCCTACCATTTCATTTAACCCTTTTTTTAAGGCTTCACCTTTAGTAGCGGCATTTGTTAGAAGTTTCTTTTGGTTAATGACATCTATTATTTTTGCACCGACTGCCATATCTATTCTGCTACCTGCACCCCCAAGTGCTAGAGAGTACCCCCTCGATATCAGGATCAAAAATTCTGTTATAAGCAACTGCGCCTACCTGCAATGCTTTTGCAATACTCATGATGTCAGGCTTTACATCATAATGCTCAAAAGTCCACCATTTACCCGTTCTACCCATACCAGACTGTACCTAGTCTAGGATAAGTGGAACTTGGTATTGTTTTGCAAATTTTTCAAGATTCTTGATAAACTGTTTACTTGCAACATTGCATCCTCCTGCACCTTGGATGACTTCACTTATAATGAAGCCAACATTGTTTTCTTTCAGTAGCTTTTGAATTGGATCGATTTCTGGCTCGCCGTCATCAATACAAAATTTTATTCTCTTAACAGGTAATTCAGGAAAGTTGGCTTTCTGAACCGGCTTACTAAAAGTGAAACTGAGTGCACCCAGAGTTCTTCCATGGAAAGAATTAATACATGATATACCAGACAGTGCTCCCATCTTCCCATAAGCAATCTTTATTGCATTTTCAACAGCTTCTGCACTACTATTGATGAAAAATGTCTTGAAGTTTTCTGGAATAATTGAAGATACTTTGTGTGCTATTATAGCATGTTCTTCACAATAAAAATCCTGCCCTGCAATCTTATGAATACCATTTTTTGAAGTCTTTCAATACTTCGATAATCTCTGGATGCGAATTTCCAAGTGGGCATGCACCTATATTCGATGTAAAGTCGAGGAACATATTCCAGTCTACATCTTCGATTATAGAGTCGTGGCCATTTGCCATAACAAGCGGATAAGTAAAAGTTGAATTATAACAAACCCCTTTATGATATTAATTATTTTTGTAGCCATAGGTCCAGGGGACAAAGTACCAATTCTACGTACCACATTTGTAATTATCTAATGCATTTAATAAATATCGATATCTTCTGCTGACCATGTATACTCATAGTCACAATAACTTCAAGTTAAAACATTTCAATTACTATAATTTTGAATGCATTAGAATGTTGCAACGCAGTATATTGTTATTAGTATGTAATTCCGACTATCTATAAAGCATTAATTAAACAAATTTTTTCAGATCTAAGTCCTATTTATATTGTGAAAGCATTCAATCAATTTAGCCATCTACTATTCTAGATACATATCTGCTAATTCAAAACGGTTCACAACAATAAATACTGACAGAACCTAATGAGATGAGATGAAGCTAGTAATAATAACAATGTAGATTTTTACAATAAGTTATATTGCTTAATATAAAAATATATTTTAAATGCAGCTTATAAGGAAGTTTGAGATACAGTCTGCAATAAAGATCATTGAATTTTTGAATACACAACCTGTTGGTAGGATCGCAACTATCGATTCTAAAGGCTATCCACAGATAATACCGATGAACTTTGTATACGTAAGAGAAAATACAACGTGCATGGATTCAAATTGTATAATAAAATCAGATGCAGTCTATATGCATTCACATCCTATAGGTGAAAAACTTGATAATATTAGAAGAAATTCACAAGTTGGATTTGAAGTTGATAGGCATATCTGTTTTTTACCATCATATTATTTTCATAGTTCTGATGCGTCACAAGCTGATACTCTCTATATCAGTGTAATTATTAAAGGGCACGCAATACTAGTTGAAGATAACATTGAGAAGGCAAACGCACTGAATGCTCTGATGGAAAAGTATCAGAAGGAGGGAAGATATGAAAGACTTGAATCTAACATGCGATCTGTACAGGAAGTAACTGTAATTAAGATAGTTCCTAGAGAAATGCACGGTAAGTACAAGATCGGACAGCATTGGACCCCTGCGTATAGATTAAGAATAGCAGGAAATATTGTTAAAAGGGAGGGAAAGGCAAATGCTATAGATATTCTTAATATTATGGGTATTGAGATTTTGTCAGATGGTAACTTGAATTTGAAGGAAGAGCCAATAATGTAACTCTTTGTTCTTATTCAGACATTAACTGATATTCATCTACTTATCATATTTTGATTATTTAGTTATAATTTTGAAGAATTTATTAATGTAGCCCACAGATTTGAAATGCAAACATAATATAACCAGCGATTCTGCCAGAACGTCTATATGGGTAAAAGTTGTTAGTGTCTTTTGGCATCATCTCGTATTTCAGAGCAGAAGCATCTTGTTTTGACAATTGTAATTTGATTAATCGATCACTGAATATCTTATTCCACGGTAGTTGCGGAAGCGGATCCTTCTTAATGGCAATCATTGATACT
>JBKPMK010000467.1:0-24237 GCA_046732115.1 Thermoproteota archaeon | reverse complement strand
CTGGTGGTTCTATAGCTGACACTCAAATCATCCATGGCATAGTTTTAGACAAAGAAGTAGTTCACGGAGGAATGCCAAAGAGAATACACAATGCAAAAATTGCCTTGATAAGTTCACCTCTAGAAGTTGAAAAAACAGAGTATGATGCCAAATTAAACATCACCTCACCAGAGCAAATGCAAAGATTTCTAGACGAAGAAAATAAGATGCTCAAGTCAATGGTAGACAAGATATCTTCAGTTGGAGCAAACGTTGTACTAGCCCAAAAAGGGATGGACGGTATAGCTCAGCACTATCTTGCCAAATCTGGAATTCTTGCAGTCAGAAGAATCAAGGAAAGTGATATATCCAAGGTCTCAAAAGCTACAGGTGCCAGAATAATATCAAACTTAGATGAAATTGCAGAAGAAGATTTAGGTTCTGCTGATTTAGTAGAAGAACGCAAAGTCGAGACTGACAAATGGGTATTTGTAGAAGGATGCAAGAATCCAAAAGCTGTCTCGATACTTGTAAGAGGGAGCTCGCAGAGAGTAGTTGATGAAGCAGAGAGGTCAGTACATGATGCCATAATGGCTGTTAAGGATGTTGTTGAATATCCTTATGCCATAGTTGGTGGAGGTGCTGTAGAGGCTATTATCTCTCAGAAGATAAGAGAATGGTCAAGTTCTCTGTCAGGTCGTTTTCAATTAGCTGTAGAGAAATTTGCAGATAGTATAGAAACAATACCTCTAGTCTTGGCAGAGAACGCTGGAATGGATGTTATTGATACCCAAGTACAGCTACGTGCAAAGGTCACAAATGCTGCAAATCCAAAATATGGTATTGATGTAGTCAATTCAAAGGTTGCAGATGTAGCGTCAAGAGATATCTACGAGCCGTTAGCAGTTAAAGAGCAAGTAATTAACGCAGCAACAGAAGTAGCAAGCATGATACTCCGCATTGATGATGTAATTGCGGCATCCAAGACCAAGGCACCTTCTGCAGGTGCTGGAGCAGGAGGCGGTGGTATGCCTGGTGGTTATGGTGACTATGATTGAGCTATATTTTGGGACTTGCATATAGACTATCTTTTGATGATAAAGTACCGTTCAATATATGAAGTAATTCAAAACTCTTTTTTTGCATCGGTTTTTCAGGCAATTATTAGATGAATGTATCTAATAATGCGGAGATGTATAGTTTTGATAACCTCTCTCTGCCAAGAACCGAGTCAGTTCTGACTGGAAGAACTAATCAGACTTGGAGAATGCAATTACAATCCATTACTTTATAGCATTAGTGTTCTTTGGTTGTTCTAGTATAGATATTGTATAGGCATATGTAGTAGAGTATGGATATCTGTCAAGTACCCCCCATAATTCTTTTACTTCTCCATCTTCCTTATGCAAGAAAAAACTATCATATTTTCGTGCATCTTTAAAACTTTGTTTAATAAACTCAACTAAACAAGCATTGTTGATAAACTGTAAATATGTAGGAAGTTCACCTACTTTCTTTATTATATCACCTACGATATCAGAACTTTTTGAAAGTTCATTATTTGGATATATCTTAGGTTGGATTCCATCCCATTTTTGAATTATTTTTACTTCTGCAATTTCTTTACTTCGTTCAATGTACTTGGAATTGTATGAACCAGGAATTCTAAGTAAACATGACTTGAATATAGGGGTATTATTATGTGTCAGATTTATGATTGGATAAGTATGTTCATGCTTGTCAGCTTCAAGACTCTAAATAATCTCTCCACTTACCTTTGGTCCAATATAAGCCATCTTTATTAGTAATTGGAGACTCTGTTGACTTTGTTGAATATGATTCTTCTATCACTTTCTCAGGAAATTCGGTTAAGATGTTATTCCGAAGAACAGGGTTATTTGCAAAATATTTTTTTGTATAATTTGGTGCTGATAGCTAACATTATTTCTAGTAGCCATGGCCATTACTGACTTAAGCATGACACTTGCTATTGTGATTGTCATGTCTACTTCCTTCATTTCTGGGTATCCTCTGACGAAGCATTCCTCTGGATTATTGTAATACTTGTCTATTAGTTCGTCTAATGTGATTTCTGTGCCACGGAAATCTACAAGTTTATACTTCGTGAAATTTTTTTTAAAAACATACCCCTCATCGGAAGAACGTTTTACCACGGGAATTTATCAGCATCAGGTATTTTTAGCCTTAGAGCGCTTGAATCTTCAAAAGGCGAAACTAATTCTGATGATATATATCGTTATACCGAATGTGAAGCATATGACTTATAAATATATTTATTCAATGTATGTATATGGGAGGCGTAAAGAAAAAACCTGTCGGCTCAACAGAAAAGTCTAGCGTTAACAATCAATCTGGCGATGCTACAATAAAAAAAGAAGATTCTAAGAAGTCCGGTTCAAAGCCAATGCAGAAACAGAAACTATCGGTTTTCGTAGAGGAATCACATGGATTAAAAGTGCTTGAAGGCATGAAGGCAGTCATGGCACAAACCTTTGCAAGAACCACAGGTGTCAAAATTTCTGTTGCTAATGCTTTTCTAAAATCGCTTGAGGCAAAAGGCATTATAAAAAATGTAGGTGGCTATAGTGGTCATAAAGTGTACAAATTGGAAAAATTGTGAATTAACCATACAATTTACCTAAGATGCAATATCAAAGTTTGAAGGAGCTATGATTTGGCTTCCATGAAATTAAAAATCTCAACTAAATAGTACCGGCTATGTACTAAACAGGTGCCTTAATCCAATGTAATCGGAATCTTGACATACATTATCAATTACATACTATAATATTAAAGAAAATTCAAGCGAATCATTATTTTTACAGACTGGGCATTGTTGGCCAATGAAGACCTCCTTTGGATAGATACCGAATCTACCTTTTTAGAACCATTATCTCACCTATATCCGTAGATTCCATCAATTCTATGTTTGATTTAACTATTCCTATGGGATTCATGGGCATGTATGATGAATCTTTGATAAAAATACATATTGAACTATTGGATGTCATGTAAGCTATGTCCCCACGCTTAAATTGCGTTCTCTGTTTCTCAGCTCCTATAGTTAGCCCTGTTTCGATATAGATCAATTTATCTGCATATTTGTGTACCCTATCCTGTAACGGAAGATTTTTTAAAATCGTTCCAACAGTTAACGGAGATAGGTGGCGTATTATTTCGCATTGAGCCGATCCTCTATTTGATATTTCCAAACTCAGGGAAAATCTTGAAACCGAATATGAATTACTCATAGCAGTGCCTTACTGTAAAGAATCATTCTCTATATGAAAACGTTTATTCTCTAAATGGGCAATTCGCAACGTTTAATTATATATCTATTATCTTTTGCAGTATTCTTGGTAGTAAAGCGTTCTTCAAACGGAAAACATATTTCAAAAACGTCCTCTCATATTAAAGCAAAGACTGCTAAGAAGGTGGAATCTAAGGTGAAACGACCTAGCTCCAGCAAACATGTAAAAAACCCTTTAGAGACCGAACAAATTTCCAATGGTGTTGACGTAGGAACAGAATTACAAGTTGACCAACCTATCAGGAAATCAAATCGTCCAGAAGATGAGGTAGTTACATATGACGAAGTCGAATTTGAATTGAAAGAAATCACTTCTGAAAACAGAGTCTTAATAGGACCACCTAGACTTACAAGATTTGAAAGAGCTCGAATTAGTGGCGCAAGATCCTTGCAATTATCTTTAGGAGCTCCATCATTAATTAGAGTTCCAAATGATATAAGGGACTCTATCACATTGGCAGTAGCAGAATTAGACCTTAAAGCATTGCCAATCTCGATTAGACGTATATTGCCAAATGGTCTATATCAAGACATTTCGATAGATATATTAAAATAGAAATGCTTCATTTATTCGCGTTTTTCTTCATATGCTATTACTTTATATGCTATACATTTTCTTAGAAACTACAGCTAATATATACACTCGATACTATTTGGGCTCTGTTCACTTGATAAATCTATAGCTAAAGACGTCGCTACTTCCTTTTGATGGTCAGATTCAAAAGAAGCAGAACGCCTTCGAAGAATATTTACTTCTACCAATTCTCTATTTGATATTATTGCTACGTTCATCAAAGGGAACAAATTAATTGCAATTCCATTAATATTGATTTAAATAATTTAGAGCAAAGCCGCTGGGCCTATCGAGCAATCAATGAAGCACAGAGTGATAAAAAATCCTCAATAATGTTGGACGGCAACGAAGTAATGGAATTCGTCAAGGCCGCAAAAGGGAGCTACGGTATTCATTCAGAATATATGGATGGTTCCATGCGGCACTTTCTTATGTATTTATCATTTACAGACGGTATTTGAATTGTACGTACATAGTAAAATGCCAGTGTAAGAATAATAAATATTAGTAACAAACATTACCACTTTATTGGTAATTTCTTCTGCTGCAACCTTGAGCATTTTGACTGCACTAATAGGATATACATCTGAGTTAAATACAGTTGTAAGAATGAATGTTTTTCCATTACTTCTCTGGAATGCTCTGACATATCTGATACTATTTTTGATTCTTGCTATGTTAACTTCACATTTCATTTTAATTTAACAACACACAGTAGTATACAAATTGTTTTTATTGTATTTTCCTCTCTTGTTTTCTATTCTGGTTATTATTGTATCAGCAATTATAAAAACATCTGACTGCAATTTTATGAGATGGTTTGGTAAGAATGTAATTTGGGATCCATTATCGCCTATTTGTTGTATATGTGTGTATCCACATGAATAAGTGTCGTATATCGCACTCTAACCTCCATTGATTTGTGCTATCCTTTATTATGCTGGTTATATCACTAAACAATCAAATATCAACATCATTTTAACTTGAATATATGCTACCGATTTCTTAGGAACAAGTAGCGCGTCATTATGCAAATACAAATATCAAACAAGCTAAGATATATATGTATATTAGTTATTTGCTGGTAAGGTTGCTGTAAATGCAGTTAGCGAAAAAAATTACAATAACCTCTAATCTCATAAAAAAAGTTGTTATGCCACGTATGAGATCATCAAAAAAAGGCGATAATGGTATAGTTATTATTGTTGGAGGAAGTAGAATATATCATGGCGCACCAATACTTGCTTCAATGGCGGCTCTAAGGTCAGGTACCGACCTTGTGTATACTGCGATACCAAGATCAATTCTTGTAGCCGTAAGGTGTTTTTCTCCAAATCTTATCGCCTTACCTATGCCCGATGATAAACTGACAGTAGGATCAGTTAACAAGCTAATAAAAACAATCCCAAGGAATGCTCATAGTGCAGCTATAGGAATGGGTATGAGTATAGCGAAGTCAGAAGCGTTACTTTCACTAATAAGACAACTGAAAAATAATGGTACAAAATTATTATTGGATGCTTCAGCTCTTATACCAGATGTCTTAAAAGAAATCTCTGGAACTAATACCATTATTACTCCTCATATGGGAGAATACAAACGAATTTTTTCAGGAGACAACATTAGTGAAGTGACAACAGAAAAGGAACGTATTTCAAATGTTCACAGATTTGCAAGAAAATATGGCATTACTATACTTCTCAAAGGGTCTGTAGATATAATCTCTGATGGGGAATATGTGGCGATAAATAAAATACATAATTGCGCGATGACTGTAGGGGGAACTGGAGATGTGTTGTCTGGTTTGACAGCGGGTTTCCTAAGTAAGTTGAAGCCTTTTGATGCTTCTATTCTGGGTGTATATTTCAATGGTGTCGCTGGGAACCTTGTTTATAATAGACTTGGTCTACATATAGTCGCGAGTGATTTAATAGAATCTCTGCCGAAAGCAATGAAGCAATTTGATCTAATCAAACAATAGACTTAGATAACTTAATAGGCGAGGTCGGGCAAATTTCCGAATTATTAGGAGGAATTCTTATATATACAAAGCCAAGTTGGAAGTTACATAATAAACTTTAAAGCTGCAAATGAGAAGGCGTCGACCATACTAAATGAAGATTGCTTTTTGCAGAACAAAAATCAAAGAGGAATTTCCAATTTTACCTGATCCTGGATCAAATTCCATCAGACAGATGATAGATATAGCTATTTTAACCAACATTCACAACACTGAATTCTAAATCTTTCTGACGTAGAATATTAAAATCATATTTTGTGATTTTGCATCACTGTTGTCATAATTCACGTCATTGTTTAACAAAAATTTGACCTACGTAATTAATGTGTAATTAGTTAGATAAACTCAATACATTATTATCTGACAATTGGTTAGGAGGATGTATAGTTAATGGGATTAATTCTGACGTTTAGTGCAAATTATTTTGTTTGTTACGCAATATAGATTTACACCATAGTAATTCAAACCTAGTTCCAATTCTGATTTATACGGTAAAACATTATGAGTTTAGCTCCACAGGAACTAGAAAATACTGCCAGTAAATATGCTGCGGAGGCGATTAGATTAGATTCTCAAGGGTCAAGAGGCATGGCTGTCCAATCATATCAACATGCTATTGAGGCGCTTGTTAAATTAGTTCAGATTTATCCAGAATATAAGTTAAACAAGGTCTACATGGAGAGAGCAAGTGCATATCAAAATAGAATTAAGGCATTACAGATGTCTCGTAGTATCGACGATGTAGGATCGGTTGTTAATGAATCTCCTAAAAGTCACCAAATAATGGGTGGCAATAGTAAAGCATCAGAACGTTTTGGAAATTCGAGGCAGGAGGTCAATGATAGAGCGGCAAAAGATGACATCGAAGAACTTGTAATGAAAGAAAAACCAGATGTTTCTTGGGATGAAGTTATAGGTCTAGAAGATGCAAAACGCGCAATAAGGGAATCTATAGTATATCCAACGAAAAGATCAGATCTGTTCCCTCTTGGATGGCCAAGAGGAATATTACTCTATGGCCCTCCAGGATGTGGCAAGACTTTACTTGCAGCAGCAGCAGCAGCAGAAATTGATGGTTATTTTATAAATGTTGACGCTGCTTCTATGATGAGCAAATGGCTAGGCGAAGCAGAAAAGAATGTTTCAAGATTGTTTGCTATGGCGCGAAAACTCAATATTAATGAGGGAGTTCCGATATTGCTTTTTATAGACGAGATAGATTCGTTGTTGGGTACTAGAAACAGTGAAGTTGGAGGAGAGGTAAGAGTAAAGAATCAGTTCTTGACTGAAATGGATGGGATTAACGTAAAGTCAAAGGAGTCGCAACTCTATGTTATAGGTGCAACAAATAAGCCCTGGAGTTTGGAGTCTGGTTTTCTTCGGAGATTCCAAAAGAGGATATATGTTATGCTGCCAGATCATGCTTCAAGAACTAATTTATTTCATCAGTATACTGGACCTCTTAAAAAGGGAGGAGCGTTGAAACCTGAAGAACTAGCAAAGCTTGCAGAAGGTTATAGTGCAAGTGACATTAAGGACATATGCCAGTCAGCTCAACTCAGGGTTGTTAATGAGCTATTCGAAAGTGGAAAGGCTAATGAGGCAGAGTCTATTCCAAGAGCTATCACTTTAACCGACTTTAAGGAAATTTTTAAGATGAGAAAACCAAGTGTAAGTACAGATATGATAAAAGGCTATATGAAATGGAGTGATCAATTTAAGGCTCTTTAAGTATGTGTTTCTATAGCTAATTCGTATGCATGTAACCACATATATCCAGTGTAAATCTATGTTAGGCTTGAATTCTGCTGGACATTTTAAATTTAGTATAATCATAATAATCGCTACAGCCATTTGAGATATCTAAGAAATATCTTATAGTATAAAATACCAATAGGTAATACATCTATTAACAATGCATAGTCTAATGGAGAGTCTATACAGCAATGTCAATATCAGATCATCTTGTCATTTTGTCTATTTAGGAGTCCGCCTTGTTATACATGATATAGCAATATGAGAAAGAATTATGGATTCAATCCATATATAGATACTCGCCATTTAAGAAATTTTAGTTGATATACGTTTTACATATTATATGTTATTCCTATATCTATCTATCGCCTCCAAAATTCGCTTCTTTGCTATTTCTTTATTTTCCCATCCCTTTACCTTGACATATTTTCCTTTTTCAAGTTCTTTATAGTGTTCAAAAAAATGCGTAATTTCGTTACGGACATGCTCAGGAATACTATCAATATTCGTGATCTTTGAAAAGCTTGGATCCAATTTTGAAATAGGAACAGCAATTACTTTTGAATCCTGACCCTCCTCATCTTCAGTTAGTAATACTCCTACTGGATTGGCGCGTATTACTGACATAGGGAATACTGCATCGTTTCCAAGTACTAATACATCTATGGGGTCTCCATCGTCTTCTCTACTTTGTGGAATAAAGCCATAATTACAAGGATAAAACATTGCTGTAAACAGCTTTCTATCTACAAACACTGCTCCACTTTCGGCATCAATTTCGTACTTGATACTGCTGCCCTTAGGAATCTCTATTACTGCATTAATTTCATCAGGTGGATTCTTTCCTGGTGCTAATATGTCGAGGATCTTCATTATATTCAACTTATCGAATATTTGATAAAATATATTCCTATTGTCAAATCATCATTCATTATCACAAAATATAAAGACAGGTCATAAGATTCGCTTCCATATAAATGGAATTTAAGGCAAAATTTGATGCCAAGGTGGCAGAAAACGAAATTCGGCGTTATTTGAATGATATAGATCTAACATCTCTTTTGGAAAACGAGCTTCTAGAGAGTAAAAATCTAATAGGTTATATCGAAGGTCCCCCGACCATGAATGGTGAACCACATGCCGGACATTTAAGAGGACGTATAATTAAAGATCTCTGGTACCGCTTTAACACCTTGCAAAAAAAGAAAGTAATGTTCAGAGCCGGGTGGGATACGCAAGGTTTACCAGTAGAATTGCAGGCTGAAAAGGAACTAGGATTAACAGGAAGTAAGGCCGATAATATCGACAAGGTCGGAGTAGAAAAAATTGTAGAATCATGTAAGAAATTAATTCACAGAAATAATCACAAATGGGTCAGCACCGATAGGCTGTTAGGAATGTCATTTGATTACCAAAATGCATATTGGACTTTTCGCGATGAATACATTGAAAGAGAATGGCAGTATTTGAAGAAAGCATGGGAAAACAGAATTCTAACTGAGTGGTTTAGAGTAGTTGCATATTGTCCTTCGTGTCAGACTTCTCTTAGCAATGCAGAAGTTAATCAAGAATATGAAATTGTTGAAGATCCATCATTCTATTATAAAGTCAAACTATCTGATGAAAATGCATTTGTGATAGTCTGGACTACGATGCCTTTTACGGTTGTAACCGATGAAATGGTAGCTGTCAATCCAAATGCCAATTATGTGTACATCAAAGTCAACAATGAAAAGTGGATAGTCGGTGAAAGTCGGCTGCAGGATTTATCTAAAGAATTACATATTGAAAGCTTTGTGGTTGAAAAAAGGGTTTGCGGCAGAGAGCTCGAGGGCAGATATTACATTCATCCTCTATTGCATCTTATATCTGGATTAAAAGAGCTGGCAAAAACAGGCTCTATACACTTTATTGTAGGTGAAGACTTCGTTGATATCTCAACCGGCAGTGGAATAGTACATTTATCTCCTGCCAATGGGGAAGTTGATTTTGATGTTGCTGTAAAAAGGGGTGTACCAATTTTTGTACCAATAGATGATAGGGTCATTTTTACGCAACAAGCTGGCATCTTCAAAGATCTTTTTGTTCGAGATTCTGATCTCAAGGTTGTAGATGAAATGAAAGAGGTTGGCGCTAATGTTAAAATAGGCAGAATAAAGCACTCGTATCCACTTTGTTGGCGTTCGCACCACAAGGTTGTTTGGTTTGCAAGACGCGAATATTTTTACATGATAGAAAAACTAGGCGATAAACCATTAGAAGCAGCACAAAAGGTGGATTATTTTTTTGAATCACCTAAGAACAGATTCTTTGAAATTATCAAGGAAAGAGTTCCTTGGTGTATATCTAGAGAACGCATATGGGGAACACCTCTTCCTATATGGCATTGTATAACCTGCAGTCATAAAATTTTGCTGCCTTCTAGAAAGGAGATTGTGCAGAAAGCAACAGATCTTCCTGACGGCGCTAACTTTGAGTTACATCGTCCATGGATTGATAAAATTAAAATAAAATGTGAAAAATGCGGACAAATAATGCAAAGGGAGCCTTTTGTTTTAGATACATGGCATAACAGTGGAGGAGCACCCTATGCTTCACTTTCCGATCAAGAATATAATAGCTTGATACCTGCAGTATTTCTGACCGAAGGGATTGATCAAACAAGAGGTTGGGCTTATACTTTATTAATGGAAAATATTATACTGAATCAGAACGCCGAAGCACCTTTTAAATCATTTCTTTTTCAAGGACATGTGCTAGATGAAAAAGGCAACAAGATGAGCAAAAGCATTGGAAATGTGATAGATGCTCATAGGCTTCTTTTAGACAATTCTGTCGATATAGTTAGATTTTACTTTATATGGAAATCATCACCAATAGAGTCCCTTAACTTTAGTCTGACTGAGATGTCGACTAGGCCGTATCAAATTATGAGTACTCTGTATTATTTGCACATTTATTTTAAGCAGAATAGTACATTTGATAAATTTGAAAAAGATAAACATAATCTTAAATGGATCATGGAGAATGGTCTACTTGATTTACCAGGAATATGGCTCCTATCAAAACTCCAGAACTTGGTCAGGGTAGTTACTACGGCAAATGAAAGATCAAGGTTCCATGAAGGTGCAAAGGCAATTGAAGAATTTATAATCAATTATATGAGCCAAACATATGTTCCTATCACGAGAAACGATATTTGGGATGACGATAGTACAACCCTGATCCATAGACTAATGATCTATACTGTATTAGGTTATGTCTTGAAACAAATAGATATAATGCTTCACCCTTTGTCTCCTTTTGTCACAGACTATCTTTATTTGACTTGCTTTACAAATAAAAAAAGTATACTTCTTGAAAATTGGCCAAAGTATGATAGCAGCTTTATAAACACAGAACTAGAGGATGCATTTGACAAATTAAAGGAAATTGTGTCACTCGCAAATAGTGCTCGAATGAAAGCTCAATTAAAGCGTCGTTGGCCAATAAAACAGGCTTTGATTTGTGTATCAGATCCAAAATTTTTGAGTACGAGAGGTATCTCTGAAATATTGAGAAATCAATTAAATGTTGAGAAGTATGTTATTATAAATATGTTTCATGATACGACTATTAAAAAAATATTAAGTCTTTTAGAGAATCATATCCCAATAGTACCTTCAGTCAAGTTAATGAGGAAGAAAGTTGCACCCCGGGTGAAGGCTAATATTGGCAGGGTAATGCAAGCATTAGAACAAATTGATGTATTGGAATTGCTAACACATTTACAATTGTCTGGGAAATATCCCCTTTTTTATGAAGGAGGAATAATAGAACTTGAACCTGACGATTTGGAATTATCATATGATGTCGATGAAGGATATGCTATGTCAGAGAGGAATAATGTGATGGTATTTGTGGCAACAAAGCGAGACGAAGGATTAATCGCAAAAGGTCTACTTCGAGATATTGCCAGAAACTTACAGCAGTTACGGAAGGAGAGCGGATACAATCCAACAGACATACTTTCTTGTGCGTATGTTGGAAATCTGGAAGACAATGAGATTTCTATATTGACCCAGTTAAAAGATGAGTTGACATACCTTGTAAGAGTTAGGTCTGTTGTATTTTCAAAGGAATCTATAGATATGGCAAATTCTAAAATTATAGATCTCGAAGGTAGAAAATTAAAAATCTCTATAGAATAGGAAAATACATTGTACACCAGCATACTATTTAAACGTGACTTCATTTATCAATATTCTCGATAGTGTTTTACTATGGTTCTACATATTGTTTTATAAGCAAACAAGAAAAGAGTTAAAACAAGAAATAAGATGATATAGAATCCGCAAACAAATGGCTTAACAGACGCAAATTAGATACAAGCAAATGAGGAATTATGACAATCTATTAAGGACCACCGATATCTGTCTCAGGAGATTTGACTGAGCTTACCAAGTCATCGTTGAAAGACTTGTCTATTCATCACGAAATGTTTGCTTAAGGCAGATTTGAATGTTCTTTACACAAAGATCTAATTTTCTTATAGACAAGAAGCAAAAAACCGGCTAAACGAGATGAAACAAAAGATAAATTAAACTTATCAATAAGGCATCTAATTGCAATACATTTTCATGAGTCATGATGTAGACTGGAGACAACAAGGCGCCCCAAAAGAGCACATTCTAACGAGAAGAGACCGCTTCGACAAAAGGACAATGGAAAATATAGAATCTAAAAATCCATATTATAATATACCTTGTTATATGGATCTAGAAAACGAATTCGATGTAAGGTCTACCTTTTTCTTTAGAACTACATATGAGGGAGGCAATTACGAAGATTATGAGAATGACATAAGAGCATTAATCAATGGCGGTTGGGAAGTGGGCTTGCATACTGATCCTCTTTCAATTAACGATACATTAAAAATACTGGAGGAAAAGACAAAATTAGAGCGTTTAGCTAAAACTAAGATAAATGCCAATCGTGTTCACTTCCTCGGTTTTAATGATGAACTACCAGCTAGATTACAGGAGCTGAAATTTATATATGATTCAACAGTTAGAAATTCAAAAATCATAATAGGCAAGAATGAGATGGGATATTACAAATATAATAATTTAATAGAATTTCCAATTACATTGATGGATGCTTATATGTTTACATACATGAAAATAAAAGAGAACAGAATTATTGAAACATTTCAGAGTGTATTGAATTATGGGAGAAACTTGTTAATTCATAGCAATAATGAGAAAAAAGATTTTAACATTATAACAGTGGTCTGGCATGACAATGTGTTGAAGATGAAAGGAGGCAGGATGTACAAAGAGATACTTGGATATTTAACATCGCAGGATGATGTAATTATATACCGCGGAATTGATCTAGCTGAGATGATAAGTAAAAAGAATGCTAAATTCTGATCCCAAAATAAAAAAAGAAATTTCTCAATCTGCTGAGGTAGTAGATTCTAATCTCCAGTCTGGACACATTGTTATAGACTCTGGAGCAAAGCTAAGACGTGTTGATATAAAAGCAAAAAAAATACTAATAGGATCAAATAGCATTTTAACAGATTGCAAAATGTTTTCTGACGGCATGATAGATGTAGGAAATAATGTAATAATTAAGGAACATGCAATAATTAATGCCTTCAAATCTATTTCAATAGGTGATAGAACAATCATTGATAGAGATGTATTTGTAGGTGGAATGCAGAGTGAAAAAAGTCAGATAATAGTAGGGCGTGACTGCGTGATCCTTTTTAGATCATATCTCAACACGACAAGGAAAATTTTGATTGGGAATGGAGTTGGAATTGGTGGATATTGTTTAATTTTTACACATAGTGCATGGCAAAATGTATTGGATGGGAGCCCATACAAATTCGCTGAGGTCAAAATAAAAGATAATGCATGGCTACCGTGGAATGTTACGGTTCTTCCAGGAGTAATAATCAACCAAGACGTTACAGTGGGAAGTGGTTCAGTTATTACTAAAAGCCTACCAACTTCTGTATTTGCTGCTGGTGTCCCAGCGAAGGTGATACAAAAGAAAGGTGTTAAAAGGCTCTCTACAGAACGTAAACATATAATAGCATTAGAAATACTGTCTGATTTTCGTGAATATGCATTACATTATCTTAAACTGAAAAACGTTGTCATCAAAAGCTCACATAGCTTTGCCATATCTTTTCGAAGCAAGAGATTGATATACACTTTGGATTTCCAAAGTATTAACAGAGGTGATGTGATTATATCATTTCGGATTCCCAGAAAAATAAAGTACAGATATGATTGGATTGAGTTAGATACCTTAAATGCAAACACCGATGAAAATATCGCAAAACACTTTATAATATTTCTTAGACGTTATGGGATTAAAATAAATTCTTTATGACCACCTTAAATATCCACTTTGCGTGGATACATATTGTATTGCCCTTGTTTCTTCAGTCACCATTACTCTTCATTGAAATATGAACAAATTTTTGTACTAGTATTTATGTAGCCGAATCTAGATGGACACATTATTATTGGAAATGTTATAGATGACATTTCCACCTTCTATCTATTATTTTTTAATTAGATAATGCTTTTAAACTGATAATTTTTCTCTATACATAGGATGGCTGGAGTCACAGAGTTTAATAATTCTAAGGATAACTTGATAATGCACATCAGAAAACGGGATGGTAGAACAGTCAATTTTGCGAAATCTAAGATATCTGATGCCATATATAAGGCGCTTGTCGCAACAGGCAAGCCAAACTATCCATTGGCAGAAAAACTGGCAAACAGGGTTGTGCAGAAAATGATTCAACAGGGTTACGGATCAGTTGAGAAGGATGCAGTGCCAAGCGTTGAAGACGTTCAGGATATAGTGGAATCCATACTCATTGAGGAGGGCCTGTCTGAAACAGCCAAGTCTTATATTCTGTATAGACACGAGAGGCGGAAAGTTCGCGACGATAAAATGAAAATTTTAAACAAGAAAGATCTCGATGAAGTAGACAAAACATTTGATGTTAATTCATTAAGGGTATTAGCAGCGCGCTATCTCTTAAGAGATGACAATAATGAAATTGTAGAAGGTCCAAAAATGATGCTTGAAAGAGTATCAATTCTCGTAGCACTTGCTGATTTGATACATGATTCACAAGTGTTCAGCTTGGATGGGACATATGTTCAAAATATTGAAGAAGCAGAAAAATATTATTCCAAAATTGATGACTTTCATTTAAAGTTAAAAATTGGCGATCATTATATCAACAAATATCACTTCGAATCTTTAGTTCGTCATTATATTTACCTTGCAAAGTCCGGTCATATGAAAATCAGCTTTAAGGAACTACTTAAGCGTATTGCGAAGGGAGAATTGGATGTGTACGAAGAAAGGATCAAAGAGTATTACGATTTGATGAAATCCAGGGACTTCCTACCAAATACCCCTACATTGATGAATGCAGGTGCAAGACTTGGTCAACTATCAGCATGTTTTGTTCTTGATATGCAAGATGACATGTACAAAATCATGAAATCATCCACGGACGCAGCCATGATTTTTAAATCAGGTGGGGGAGTAGGAATAAATTATTCTGACTTAAGACCTGAGGGCGATATTGTTGCTTCGACATCGGGAGTGGCATCTGGTCCAACATCCTTTATGAGGATCATTGATACTATCACTGATGTAGTAAAACAGGGTGGAAAAAGACGTGGAGCCAATATGGGAATTCTCGAGGCTTGGCACCCTGATATTGAAAAATTCATAACTGCTAAAACAAAGCCTGGTGTATTTGAGAATTTTAACGTTAGTGTAGGTGTGTGGGAAGACTTTTGGAGATCACTTATAAACAAAGATAATAATCACAAGTATGCCCTACGCAATCCAAGGACTAGCGAGCCTATAAAACAAATAGATTCACATCAGTTAATGGATTTGATTGCCCTAAGTGCATGGAAGAGTGCTGAACCAGGACTTATTTTCTTTGATAACATCAACAAATATAATCCATGTGCTAATGCAAAAGGAGGGTCACTGCGTGCAACAAATCCATGCGGTGAACAATCTCTGTACCCATATGAATCGTGTAATTTGGGTTCAATCAATCTTGCAAACTTTGTAAAGCGAAAGGCAGATGGAATGTATGAATTCGATTGGCAGCGATATGAACAGACGATCAGACTTTCTTCACGATTTCTAGACAATGTAATAGATATGAACAAGTATCCTGTAGAAGAGATCGACACCAACACAAAGCTCACAAGACGAATTGGGCTTGGTATAATGGGCATTGCGGATCTATTGTTCCTACTTAGGATTCCCTATAATTCAGCCGAGGGCTATGAATTCATGAATAAGCTTGCAGAAGCACTGTCATACTACAGCATGGAAGAAAGCGTAGCAATTGCGAAGTCAAGAGGTCCATTTTCTCTATTCAAAGATACTGATTATGTGAAAGGCAAAATTCCGGTAGCAGGATACTATGAGTTACCAAGAGAAATGCATTCATATGATTGGGATTCTCTGATTGGAAAGATCCAAAGGTATGGAATCAGAAATTCTTGGACAACAACAATTGCTCCTACTGGTACTTTATCTATGATCGCAGATACCTCAAATGGTGTTGAACCAATATTTGCGTTAGTTTTTGAAAAACGTGTAACAGTTGGAAGATTCTTTTATACAGATAAGATATTCGAGAACACATTAAAGGAAAATGGTCTATACAATGATGAAATACTAACCAAGATTGCAAACAACTATGGGTCAGTACGTGGGCTCTCAGAAATACCTGAATGGATTCAAACGATTTTCGTTACTGCAATAGATATACATTGGACTGACCATTTGATGGCTCAAGCAGTATGGCAGAAGTGGATTGGCAATGCAATTGCGAAAACAATCAATATGCCAGGAGATATCACTGCAGAAGATGTAAGATATGCATATTTGTTATCACACGAACTAGGACTAAAGGGGATCACAGTATATAGAGATGGATCAAGACATGAACAAGTATTGCACATTAGCGGGAATGACATAAAGGAAAAGACATTTGCTGTAAAACCAAGTCAATACGTCATTGATTATGTAAATGCAAATATTACTGAACCATATGTTATACGACAGATAGAAGGGGTGTTCAAGCAAACACAAATACCGGAAGATGAAGTATCCATAAAAGACATTCCACAGACAACCCAGCAAATAAACCTCCCAAAAAAGATAATACAAATACCACCAGATGAATCGAATGAAGATGAAGTTTGTCCATCGTGCAAGTCAAAGCTAGTAATCACCGAGGGATGCAACCTGTGCATTGAATGTGGCTTCAGTAGCTGTGCCTCAGGTTGAAGCATACACTTCTCAACATTCTGACCAATGACAAAAATAAGAAATTTAAGTTAGATTTCAATTTTAGGCTTCTAATCTTGAAACATTATGCTATAAATAATTTTTATTTAGCGTTATTATTGAGTATTGTTTAGCATATACTTTGTTCTTTGTCTATATAGGATCTTCGTTTAATATCAAAGCAAGTAAGGCAGCTCTTAGTTCTTTGCCGTATGCGGCCTGCCTAAAGTAGATCGCGTTCTTCGTACTATCAATAGACTGCGAAATTTCCTCCATTCTTGGCATTGGATGCATGATCGATATATCTGATCTCGCCTTTGATAGAGTATTCTTATCCACTGTATAAGTACCCTTCACCTTTTCATATTCTTGTATATCGGGAAAACGTTCCCTTTGTATTCTTGTAACATATAAAACATCGAGTTCAGGTAGAACATCTTCTATCTGATTATGTTCATATAATTTCAACTTTTTCTGTACGCCATAGATTGATTCTTTCCTGATACGCAATACGGAGGGTGAAATCAAATGAATATTTACGTTATAGTTTGCTAAAGCATACAATAAAGAATAGACTGTTCTGCCGTATTTGAGATCTCCAACTATACCTATGGTTAGACCATCTATTTTTTTCTTTTCTTTAAGAATTGTGTAAAGATCAAGCATCGCCTGTGTTGGATGTTCTTCACTTCCGCTACCAGCATTTATTATTGGATTTTTCGATAACTCGCCTGCGAACCTGCTTGAACCGTCAAGTGGATGTCGTAAAATAGTAACGTCTGAGTAAAGATCGATTATTCGAACAGTATCTGCAAGACTCTCACCCTTTTCAACTGAAGATGATCTAGGATCAAATATTCCGATTGAACTTCCACCTAGTGATGCCATAGCTGCTTCAAAACTCATTCTAGTTCTGGTGCTAGGCTCGTAAAAGATGTACCCCAGAGTCCTTCCTCTAGCAAGATCGCTTTTTTCATTTGGCCTCAGGGTGCTAATTTTGTCTGTTGAGTTAAATATGAATTCAAGATCTTCTTTAGTAAAGTCCTTAATTGATACTATATCCTGATCATAAAGGTGGTTATTTGGCATAAATTGTCATCTTTGCAATCATTATAATGTGTAACATAATAAACATTAGTGTTGAGCAGTGAACACAAAGATAGACATACATATATAGAAATTATTATTCATCACATTGGCCCTATAGTTAGCCAAGGAAATTGAAGCTCATACGGGTTTAGTCCATATCGCCAAAATATGGTGATAATCCATAATGCGCTTAAAAAATGCACGAGCATTCGTCACATAATCGAGATCTTTTGAACTCAAATAATTATCCCGCCAAGCTCATTAATGTGCTAATTCTTGTATCTTTACTTTACAAGGTCGATTGATTATATGCTGTTAGTCCCAATATTTCTAAAGTTAGACTAAAGTGGCAGATGTTAAATGCTTATCAATACAATAGTTCATATTCGTAATTCCGTAAAATATTAAATGTTTGGGAATTTACAAATACGATGTATACAAAAGCCCTAACATTGGATTATTTATAAAAACCAATGATAGGACAATGATGATACCATTTGGTTTTGCAGAAACAAAAATAACTAAATTAACGCACTATTTGCAGACTGAGAAAAAAATATTTGTATCTGTAGCAGGTACGCGCCTCATAGGCCCAATGACCGTGATGAACAACAATGGAATTTTGCTTCCCTCTATTGCCTCAGACGAAGAAATAGATGTACTCAGACAAGCAAGTGGTTTAAACGTTGAACGATTGAAAAGCAAATTTACTGCGATCGGAAATCTAATTTCATCTAATGATAATGGGGCGTTGGTATCTCCGCTATTGGATGGTGAAGTAAACCAACAAGTAAGAGATATATTGGGTGTACCTGTTAATTCAATAACAGTCGGTGGATTTATTCAAACAGGATCGATGATTGTAGCAACGAATACTGGAGCTGCCATACATCCAAAGGCTACAGAAGAAGAAGTCAAGATTATCTCAGAATCGCTGCAAGTACAGGTCGAACCTGCAACTGTAAATGGCGGAATTCCGTTTTTATCTTCTGGCATAATTGCCAATTCAAAGTCTGTAATAGTTGGAAGTTTGACAAGTGGTCCTGAATTAATCATGCTCAGTAGAGTATTCAAAGCCTGATTAGTCCTATCCATATATTTGAACTCTAGTGGATGGAAAATAAATCAATAGACCAACTCTGATTCAATTATCTATTTCAAATCGAGTTGGATTTTATAGAAAAATTTCACAAGCTCGTCCATCCAAGTATATGTGCAACAGCCAGTAACTATTTCACGAAGATGCATATATTATATTATATTTATATCAGCTTATAATGTTTACAGAGAAGGGTATGCATTTCTTAGAGGTTTACAATCAACTAAACCAATTGCAGACAAGCAATATATTAAAGACCGCCACTTCAACCGAATTGCAAACTATAGGACCTACGCAACTATCAAACCAACACCTTGCTACACATAATAATAGATGGAAATGCGAAAAGTGTCTAATTCCGTTTGCAAACCGCAACTCATTAAAATTGCACAAAGTGGAAAACCATTCTTACTAGCCCATATTAAGTCAATGCATGTAACCATCAAATTCGCTATGCAGTAAAATGAGTTCTTTTTGAATATTTTACTGATATGGTTGCTGCCTTCTTTCGAATTCCTGCATTCTAGCTGTCAAAGCCATGACTTATCTGATAGCTGTGCTATAGCATCATCTTTCATTTTCTTGCCATTCTTCAATGCATTTATAGTTTTAAAATGCTACTATCATCTGTTTTAACCGTGTGACGTTTTTCTCATAATAGATTAATAGTATGTTTCCGTGAATATGGTGTAAATTAATCTAATCTTTGCTGAACCTAAATGTCAGTGTTGTATCTGATGTGCTAATCTCAACTTTCCTTCCCAGATCCTTATGAAATATGTGCTCTATTATGTGCTTCAAATACAAAGACCAATTAACACATATATCATGTTTGACTACAAATGTATGTACCCTGTTTGTATTGTCAAACGTATGACTCACCTGAATAGATGAATTCTTCATTCTGGCTTCAAACCATGACAAAAAAGAGTCCAAATCTATACGTCCTTTCATAAAATAAATAGAATTTTCTGATTCTTCCTTTGCAGTCTTTTCTGCAATCTGAGCTATTTGTTCTTTGCCCAGGTTCGTGAAGACTTTCTTTACTACTGGCTTTAGAATAAGTACGAATCCTACTTTGGGCTCAAATATATGCCATTCAAAATAGTTCCTTAGAATTTGATTGAAAAGAGAGTTGAGGCTTATTCCACGATTCCTTGCTTCTTGCTGTAGTCTTTCAACGTCTGCTGTCTCAAAGCGAAATGTTACCGACATAGTTTTTAGCTTCAACCAGCTTCTATCTTTGATAAAAGTATGCTGCATATATTTGCAAGCGTTTGTATTCTGCTAGAAATAGAGTTTAAGCCTAGATAAAATACTACTATATTTTATATGCGCTTCAAACTACTATGTCTTCTTCGGTTTCTTCATTATAGCAAGTTTTGTAGTCTTGAAACATTACCTGTTTTATACTATCTGTCAGACTGCTGACCTCTTATATCATTTAAGTCATTTGCTTTTTTACAGCTAACCCTAGAGATTCTAATTCATTTAGCCACCAACTATACTTTTCTGGGTATTCTTTAAGAGACGTAATGGTTAGTCGCATGCACATCATCTCATATAACACTTTGAATATCTTACCAGTACTGCTTCGTAATGCAAATGAGATTCATACATACCAGCTAATCTAGCTGTTACCATAAACAGGCTCATCATGGAGATGCCATCACACATTTTTGTAATGACTTGCATTCTGTAAGATAGATTTTATTGAATCAAGTGAGCAGAATCCATTTTATTATCTTACACCAAGCAACAGAAAACGTGCTCAAAACATAAAAGGTACAGACAAGATTCCAGAATATCCTTGCAAAACAACAGTACCATTCACCATAAGATTCGAAAAAAATCCTATCTTAAGAGAATAAGCATGTCACTCCCATCTGAACTGTTATCTGACTTTGATAAAAGCATGTCAAAAGCAGGTTTTCCAGACAGATCAAAAGCTATTCAAACGGCGTTGCATTCATTCATAGATGAAAACGAGTGGAAGATAGAAGATGAGCACTTAGGTGCTGGCTCAATAACTATGCTATATAATAATCATATTTTCAATCAAGATACGAAATCGACTCAAACGCAGCACAAGTATAATGACATAATAAGTGCAGCTACTCATATACATCTAGATAGCGAAAATTGCCTAGAAACGATTATGGTCAAAGGGAAAATAAGAATAGTAAAAAATCTAGTAAAAGACTTGTCAGAAAAACGTGGCATTAAGAGTTTGAAAGTAAACTTCGTAAGTTATAGATAGATGTTTGGCATCTTTTCATTTGATATAGGTTTGATTATTTGTTTATACATATTAGATGTTACAGGCCGTAATATAATATTCATTTTATTTCACGCCATAGCCTGCTTTATCTAGGCTTTTCATGTATATCTACTAATATTGCATGTAAATTTTGCCGATGTCGACAAGGTATAATGAGAGAACTAAAAATCTTTATTTATTACCTTTTTAGGAATTAGTAATACTTTTGATTTCTCATAATATCTTGAGGAGCAGCGACTCAAAATGGTAGCTACAGACCTAAATGCATTTCTTGCCATATCAAGCCCTTCAATGTTAATGCTTGGCATGCGACATGCTGTAGATATTGACCATATTACTGCTATTGACAACCTTATAAGGCTTCATAACGCCAATAAAAGAGCTCGCTGGGTTGGAACTGGATTTAGTATAGGTCATATGACATCAGTACTAGCCGAAATGTTGCTGATAATATATGTAATAGGTAGTGCATCAAGTGGCAAAGTAGACCAGATATCATTATGGGGCGGTGCGATAGGAGCTATTGCATTAGCTACAATCGGAGCAACTAACATATATTCAATGAAGAAATGGGGCAAAACAGGCTCCTCAATACTTGCTGGCAAAATCTCTATTAGAGCTGGAATATTGGGCTCATTTGGTTCTGCTGCTATTACAGGATTAGTATTTGGTTTAGGATTTGATACTGCTACTCAGATATCTGCTATTGCATTATCAGCTGTGACTTCTGCAACACTTGGAGTGCAAGTTGCATTAATTCTGGCAGGATTTTTCGCTATAGGTATGATTCCAATAGACACACTAGATAGTGTAGTTCTTCGATCGGCTTTTGGAAGGATATTTCATACTGAAGTATTTAGATATATGGCGTACGCGTTAAGCGCAGTCGCTCTGAGTATAGCAGCAATAGAATCATATTCTATTATAACTAGTTTGGATATATTACCGCCACTAACTGGCCCGCTTTTAGCTGTAGTAATAATTTCAGTCGCATTTGGGTATGCTTTTGCTACTCGTAAGAGAGGTTCTAAAATGGTAATAAATAGAAGACCGTCAACATGATTTGGCTAGCTGCATGTTACCTTGAATATGTAACAGCTTCAAAGTGCATAAGGAAACTGGTGGGAAAAGAAGCCTACTAGCATACAAGGAGTATTTCTATTAAAACTACCTGCTTCCAAACAAAGTGCATCGTCTATAGCTATAGAAATAAACCCTGCAAATACTAACGCTGCAGCAGCTGCTCCTGCCACAAGAAAAAAGGGCATAATAATCAGATGGGTTCAGAGATAGAACAACTTACAATCACTTCCTAATCCAAAAGTTGTTGAATTGACAATGATATATGCAGTTAATCCCAAGATTAAAGAAGATAATAAATACTAGGAGCCACAGCAATATGCAGGCGTTTTCGACATTTGACAAATGCAGGGCGATAGGAATAACTATTACCTTCAACAAAATACAATGGAGGACAAAAACATGCTATCACTGTACTTTCAATAGAATGAATAAAGAAGATGGCCGAGATCAAAGTTTGTTTTTTCAGCTTCTATGATTTTCAATTCTAACAATAAAACTTTCCAAAAGTATCCGAATAGGTTTCTCCTTGTACGAACACTAACTTTTTGACAATATGAAGAAACGGTTTTTTGAATGAAAAAACGGGCTTAGGGTAGCCATTCATTGTAGTCTATGAAGTAATGGCTTAAGTAATTCAATCTAAAGGGTTTGTTACCGATGTGGACAGTGTCACGGGTAATAATATGACCATTGTCGCTGCTGCTATCAATCAGAATGGAGAACGATTATCGCGACTATAAGATGTAATTTGGAGTTTCCTGTTCCGGCTTCTCATCTTCCAGCTGATCTTTGCTTCATCACGATGAGGCTCATTGGTTTTGATCTAGATCATATTCTGATACAATATTACTATCTATTTCATCTCTTTTCTTTAAGAACATGTCATATTTCTTGTTCCAAGATTTTATTGAATGATATTGCCTAATTCCTGTCACAAGCCAAATCGAGGAGATTATAATAATACCTACTAACAAGATGCTAAGAAAAATTCCAAATTCATCTTCATTTTCGAGGGCGACAAAGAATGAAGGATGTAACAATAAGAAGATTGAAAGCCCTACTGCCAGGGGGGCTAGTATTATTGAAGAGACGGAAAGCGTAAATGCTACCACCAAGGTTCTTCTTGCTTGAAGCAATTGTTCGATAAAATTATCCATCAAGCTTATGATATTCTGGGGAGAAGTTTTACTGGCATCTTCGTTAGCTTCATTCAATATACTTGTCACGAATGCTCTTTCAAGTTAAAAAAGTTTTGTAATATTCAGGTCGCCGTAATAGGCCCATTCTCTGCTTTATGAGAAATCATTTATGAGCTAAGAATGCCAAGTCAACCGTATACACAATATATCAAAACTCATTAGAATATGAAAACAAATTGTCTTTTTCAGTTACATATTATGAAACTGCGGATAATCTTAAAGATCTTATTAGATAGCCGTTTTTAAAATGTCATGCGCTTTCCCATCTGTAGTGTAGTATGCTTGTCAGTAGATAGATGGACATAATGGCGATTCATAGGTCTAAGACCTTCTGACATTATATTTTTGACTGCAGAAGGAGATGTACCATGATATAAAATGTGTGGAGGTTTAGAAGCTATCTTCTGTATTTTGGTAAAAGGAATAAAAGAAGAAGAATGTCCATACAGAGCACGAATTTTATCATCCTTTATTTC
>JBKPMK010000466.1:0-20394 GCA_046732115.1 Thermoproteota archaeon | reverse complement strand
ATTCTATATCACATATGTTAACCATGAGTGAACCTTGGTATTTCGTGATTCTTGTGGCATATTCATCATTATGTATTTTTTTACCAGACAAATTGCAATATACATGGTAATAGCCAAAAATAATTAAGTCTATTGAATTTTCATGTCCTTCTTAGCCAGGCCAACAATTAGTCTAACTGTGTTGGAATATCCGAGAAATGTAAACTAATACTGACACACTCCGTATGGCAATATATTATAAATGCTGAATAGTTGTTATAACACTATTCTCGGTGGAATAAGGATATAAAATAATCTACATGTTTTTATTTGTTTTTTCTTCAAAATGAATAAGATGCCTTTGTGCGTCATCATGGCGCCCGTATTAGCTAATAACAATAATGATGTCCTGTATATCCCGTTATTAATTCCATCTGATGCTACGTATTCTACTGCAGATCAAAGTGGAGAAAGCATGCACGTTGGGCGACCCACACATAGTTACTTTTGTTTTATATAATTATGCTGCCATTACAAATATAGTTTCGCCCTTTAAGTAGCAAATTCTACGCAATTTAGTGCCACACCTCCTAACTCTAATGATGAGTCGCTCAGACTTCCCGAAGTAGACAATGTAGGAGTGGCGGTCAACTCGGGGTCCTATATTCCAACTGTAGTTGATCTAGATGGAGATCAAAAGCAGTATGCGCTTCATATACAATGGCCGGAACCGAAAAATATGTTAATTCAGGTTGGCTTCTACCAAAGTACAAACGCTGTTCTTTTATTGGTAATGAGGCACTGTTATTTTTACGCCCGAGTATGTTAGCTGCTATTTGCATTAGCATTTGGTATCATACAAAGTAAAATTATTTGACTCCGTACAAAGTCAGAATATTGACTTCCACAGTCTAATGCAAAAATTTTTAAAAGCAATTTATCATCTATTGGATGGCATAATATATGTGTGCACATCGTGAAAAAGGGCAGGAACCTCATGGCTACAACAACCTTAATGGAGTAGCATTATCAATCTTAGTTATGGGTTTGTCCCTTGCTGTTGTAATTCTTCTCTGGATATGGTTCGGCCATGTGGGGCCATCTTTTTCTGATCAAACTCTCGCTCAGCAACAGAAAAATTTAAGACAACAATTCGCTTTACCTTATAAGCCAATTATAACAGATCCAAGATTGCTTCAAACTCCTCCTTCTCTTAGAAACTTGTCGAATGTAGCAAGTAGCAGTAACACTACTAACAGCAATAGTACCAGTAAGTAATACAATAAGTTAGATTATTTCTTTTTGATACATTCTACTAGTGTATTATCTGTGATGGTAAGCTTAATGATCAACTAATCGTTTGGATATATTCATATATTTGGAAGGTATATACAAATGAATAACAATATGTCTACTAATCAATATTGTTCAAAACTTGCAAACAAGAGATGGCAGTTATATCAAAAGGAAGTAAACGAAAATAATCGAAGATTTGTAGATAAGAGGATAACAGCGAGTGTGTTTGTTTCAATCATTCTATCAATAATTAAATTAATACTATGGATTCGGGGAAATATCCAGAGCAAAAGAAACCGTATCATCGAAAAAGTCTGTGTGGAATAGTTATCAAATTGCAGCTGGATTTTATATTAAATAAATCCCGCTCATGATTATAATTGCTCATTTATTATTATAAAATGTGGCATGCTTTTGCACCACCGATAAAGCACATTATAATTAAATGTCCTTGTTTTATCAACTCGGTATGAATGAGATTTACACCATTCGTACTCATTTTTTACTATAAGAATTTTTATAGTACTTATTTCTGATCCTAGCCTATTGAGTAGCCTCTTGTCGGCTGAAGATCTAGAATCGGAGGCTATGGAGTTAAAATTGATTAGCGACGCACTTGCACTAACCAATGAGAGACTTGAATTAAAGACTAGAGAGCTAAATGAGACAAATAAGGCCTTATTTGAATCCCATCATAAGCTTGCAGAAATAAACAATGAACTTGCATCAGCAAATAAGAGATTGGCACTGACCAATAAAAGGTTCGCAGGGTTGACCAAAAAACTGACACATTCAAATAAAGAATTACGTGTAGTCAATCAAAAGACAAAAGAACATGATAATTTAAATGCAGAGTTTATTAATAGAGCGGCTCATGAAATTAGGACTCCTATACACAACATACTTGGATATTCAGAATTATTGCTAATGGAACTTGAAACTGATAAAACAAATTCTCGTCCTACCAGCAAAAAACAGTCTATACAGGCAGTGTTTCGAAATGCAAATAGAGTTCAGATGTTGACGGAAGGGATACTTAATATAGCTAGAATTGAGCGCAAAACATTAAGACTTAATAAAAAACAAATTAATTTGATCGCTGAAATGCACGGCTTCATAGAGCACATTGTTAGAAGTGAGATCTGTACAAATAATAGAAAAATCGAAATTCTGTTTCAACCAGAAGAAGAATATATCATAATCGAAGCAGATAAGGTTTTGTTACAGGGAATTATTCACAATTTATTGGACAGTTCTATAAAATTAGTAAAAGACGATGGAACAATATCAGTTAATATTAAAAACTTCTATGACAAAATTGACATTGGCATAAAATTCGCCGTAACTGGCGTGGACGTAGGAATCCTGCCAAGCCTTTTTACTAAATTTGAGTACAAATCCTATCAGGGATTAGGATTAAGTTTGTTTATTGCGAAAACCATTGTTGAAGCATATGGCGGTAGGATATGGGTTGACATCACACCCAATTCAAACATGGTACTATTTACATTTAGTTTACCAGTAGATCGTCGATGATATCAGATCCAATTTAATCACAAATCGAACTGGAACTAGTTCAATCTTTGTATTTATTATAACATTCAACATCATAGATCTTTGCAAATACCATCTTATATCACGAGGTATTGACACTACACAGTTTAAGACCAATAAACATACATCTATTAGTTTATTAAGAAACTGCACAAATTTGAACAATATCAATCGAATTAATTCTAAATAGAATCAACATAAAGATTGGTGTTTAACTTCCTAATATGTGACAACCAGCTATTCTATATAGCTATTTATGAGCCCTGCAGCGGTACTCTTTATAGCATCAAGCGAGATTTGTCTGAGTATTTGTCTGGGGCTAGGTTTTTGCAGTTTTAATACAGAAGACACGTGCAATATACGGAGACTATGAAGGCACGAGGAGCAAAAATGTTAATAATATGACTTGCATAGGTTTATATCATGAATCTAGCATTATTACACTTAATGATCTGATTCAAAGAAGTACAGACCAAAAGCTCACTCATAACAATTCGGTTATGAAACCTATGAACCTATATCAACATAACACCAACATCCCATTTCTATAGGTGTTTATAAAAGTGAGCAGTATGAACGGTGGTTCTATAGGTGTTTATAAAAGTGATACGAGAAAGATTATGCAACAGTTTGTATGTGAATTATTCTGCTGCGACATTACAGTAAATGAATCCAATTCTATAATGAAATATCCTGCTGCAAAATGAGAAAAGATACACATCTGCTGATCGTAGAGACAATATTAAAATAATAATAACACTAAAAGATTTCTACATTAGCTCACGTTTACTACGGGGCCTTCTTCTGCTTTCCTTTCATCCCTATCTTGCCTAATTGTGCAAGCAAGGCCGATAATTGAATTTCGGGATGCGCGCCTATCGATAGTCGATAGTCGTATTCCGCCATTAAAGATGCAAATTCATCTAAGTTATCCAATTTCATATCGAATGATTCCTGATTGGCATATTTTAGGAAATCAGTTTCAGACATTCCATAAACACTTGTTAGCTCCATCAATTTTATTCTAGCATCATTGAATTTGCCTGCAAGAGCTAATCTAATAATTTCTCCAACCTTAGCTTTGCCAGAAAGGCCTACTGAAGCATTCACGTTATTGACAGAAACGGATCCCATTCCTGCAGAAGCTTGAAGGACATTAATTGAATGACGTAAATCCCCAAGTGTGGAATCATAAATTTGAGATAGTGCGCGTTGCTCATACTGTACTCCCTCTTTTTCGCATATCATTTTTAGGTAAGTGATGACATCTTGCCTTGCCAATCTTGTAAAGTGAAACACAACGCATCTACTTTGAATTGGTTCAATGATCTTAGACAGATAATTACAGATAATTATGAACCGTGTAGTTTTCGAACTATCTTCTATGATTCTTCTCAATGCCGTTTGAGCTTCGGCAGTCATTTCATCGGCTTCGTCTAGAATAATTATTCTAAAGGGTTTATCATCCATATTGCTAGATACAAGTTTCATCACCGCAGCAAACTCTTTGACCCTTTCACGAACCATTTTTATTCCTCTTTCATCAGACGCGTTTAATTCAAGAGTATTTGATTGCCAATCCTGTCCTAGTAGTTCCCTAGCAATGCACAGAGCTGTAGTGGTCTTACCTACTCCGGCAGATCCGGCGAACAACAGGTGTGGGATCTCTGAGGAGTTCTTTATGAGATTGCTCAGCCCGTTAACTATTTCAGCTTGATTTATGACCTGATCTAAGTTTGTAGGTCTGTATTTTTCAACCCACATAAGATTTGAGAGCGTGTTGATTTTAGTTGACATAATTTTTTAACCTCGATGCAGTTTTACAATGTTATTAACCTTCCTAATTAAAAGGTAAGTATCTCTTCAACAATGTAGAATTTGATATTTACGATAACGTAGGTGTTTTGAAGATTTTGCATTACGAAAAATAAAAAGATCGATAATGACTTGTCTTAACTGTACGCATATCACAGTCTACGAAGAGATATGCGATCAAGTGTAACAGAATTTCATTCTGCTTCAGCAGAGAACAATCTCATTTGTTGCTCTATCATGCAACGGTTATAGATAACATCTATACCATGTTCTTCCGCCCTTAGATCTGCATTATCATTGTAAATGCCTGATTGCATCCAGATTACTTTGACTTTTTATGTGTATCATCGATTACGGCGGGGACATCCTGCGATCTCCGGAATATGTTGACAATATCTATCTTCTCTGCATAATATAGAATACGACCTTCTTCCCAGCACTTCTGTTATTGTTGGATTAATGGGAATCACATTATATCCGTGTTCTATGAGATATTTAGCGACAAAGTGACCTGCCTTTTCATTATCTTTACACCTATCAACTACAGCTATGTTTTCCATTATAGATGCCCCTTAACTCAGAATGAGAATCTCGTTTCATGATAAATATAACCGCGTATTCTAGATTGGTCGCATATATCATTGATCCAGAAGTTGAAGTATTTACTTGACTATTGGTACTTCTTTTCAGAATTAATATCTACTGCTAGATGGTGAAGTTTACAAGTTCGGCTACAGGATATCGCTTATCTTCGAAATAATTTCTTCATGCGCTATAATTTCTGAGGATGATTGGTATAATTCAAGGTAAACACATAGGTACCTATCTTTTTTTTCTGTCAAGGCAGTTACAGCGAGATATACGGCATTCCCGAGATCAGCAAGATCAAAAAGAAACACATTTTTATTATGAATTGGTTCGCTAGAAGATTTCATAACCTGTTGATGATTTAATGCTGGGATCAAATAATGCAAATAAAAAAAGCTTGATTTTATAGTCAGAATATCATTATTCCCGAAGAACTTGTACTTATTAAATCCTCCAGCCAACAATTTTCCATTACTATCAACAACGCCAACAAATTTCACACTTTTATCAAGACAGAGTGCACTCATACAAATTTCCTTTATAAAGTTGCGTTCTTTTGTACTCACTGAAGGGTAATTTGAAAGCCAAGTATATATTAAATGACTATATTTGTACTAGCAATTGTAATAGTCTGTTTTCAATAATACTATTTTTTAGTATAGGAGATTCTCCTAATTTTACTAATATTGGTATCAATGTACTAGAAGTTTGATGGGACAGTTTTGGCCGTGTTCTACACAGATATGGTTGCCTCACAAAAAGGTTAGGTACTGCTTGCCAAAGCATAAAAGATGATGAGATCTTCAGAATTTCTATGGAATCGATGTTCTGCACCTGCTGGGACAAATATCGATGTTCCCTCTTTGATAGGATAATTCTTTCCATTTAAATCGATCATGCCATCACCTTGAATAACATAATAAACTTCATCAACCGGATGTGGTTCTTGCACATCAATGTCATTGACACGCAATCGCAAGATACCGGCCTGAATATGTTCGGTATTTATAAAGTCTCTGAAATAGCCATCACGGTTGTCAAGTTCAGAAAGAATATCGTTTAGTTGGCATATGTGTTTCATAAAAGTTGCAAGGCTATGCCATTATAATTTTTTATCGCTGAACATTAACGTTGCCATGGTCAAGAAGTCCATAAAACGTTTCTTCTAGCATCTAAAGCGCACATTGTTGCCTCAGTATAGCGCTTACCGATATACTATTTAGCACGATGATATCTAACACGAACGGAAGTTGTATTTTTTATTACTTAGTACCAAGGATCTAGTGATAGCAAATTCGGACAAAAAGCCTAGCAATGATAAGCAACATGCTAATGTAGGCGCTACAGTTTGTCAGAAATCCTGAAATTTCGTAAGAAATATCAGGAGCTCGTTGAAAAATTAAATTAAATTAAGTCATTACCGACTGCTGGGTTGATTAAAAGCAATTCTTTCCTATTGCTCCTATTACTGTTGCCTATCGTTATATACTTGATAGATATTGCCTGTTTTTTCATTCCTGTAATTCCATGAAGTAGAATTTAATTTAAGCAGCTCAAAAGTAGATTTTTGCCTTTCATCGAGTATATCATAAACTGATTGTCCTATGACCAAACCATTAGGTTTAGCAAGGCTAGTCATTTTTACTGCAACGTTAACAGTGTAACCTAAAATATCATGATGCGGCTCCTTTATTATCTGCTTTCCACCCAATGCGTGTATGTCCCATCCGTATTGAATTAATGCGGTCTCGCCAACGTCTATTCCAACCCGTATGCTCATTTCAGGATAATCGTACTGATTTAGGATTGGATTAATACCATTCTCAATAACCTTAATCATAGATCTAGCACAATTAATTGCATTTACGCAGGGCAGAAATAGCTGCTGCTTCTGTGGATTATCGTCTCTGGTGCCATCAGAATTCGTGATGAAGAACGCCAAAATCGCATCGCCTATGTACTTTAGGACATATCCTCCATACAGTGCTATTACCGTTGACATTTCCTGAATAAATGTTTGAATTATGGTTATGAGCCTTTCAAGAGGTAACGTCATCGACAGTTGCGTAGATCCAACTAGATCTATATGCAATATTACAAATGTGACTTTGGATCTAGAAAACTTGCGCAATATTTTATCTGTTTCGTCCATTGAAATGTCAAACTGAACACCCCCTGATTTCAGCGCTTTCCACATTCGGGTTTGGGCATTTCCTATAGCTAGGTCGATATTAACTATGGCGTCAAGATAAAAAGAATTGCCAATAGAAGAAACGTCAAATGAGTTACTTGTATCTGTCGGCTGTTGTTCTCTATTTGATTTTTGCTCCTCCTCTGCTATTACCTTATCTATTTCTTCTAGGCCGATGTCTAATTGCTGAGCTATCACATCACGATCGATTCCAGAAGTGTACAGACTCAATATCGTTTGACGCTGATAACTTGAAGATGCAGTGCTGATCTTGTCTTCATGTGTGGACATAATTTCATTTCAATTCCATACGTTAAGGTTCTAAATACCGATATATCTGTTTTAGCTCATAGGGATATATCAATTGTACTTGTTGTTTCTGATTCACGTACTTGCATGATTTGACAATGCTACAAAATGCAACAACACTTTTATTCATTTCATTTAAATTATCTCCTTGCATTATTATGCCTGAGGTTAGCAAGTCATACTATACAGCCAAAGATGTTGATGTAAACGCATCGCAAATAAATGATGCTGTATACAGGATATCGGGGTTCGTAGACACTTTTGGAATAACCTTCAACCAGTTTTTGATTGATGACGAGCGACCCGTCCTTATTCATACCGGACCCATTGGAATGTACATGAAAATAGAGGAAAAAGTCAAAGAGGTCATTCCATTGCAAAAGTTAGCATATGTAGCATTTTTGCATTTTGAAGCGATGAATGGGGTGGCATGGCATTTATTGATTCCGCTGATGCAAAATTAGTATGTAGTGACTTGAGTTCTAAATTGAACTTGACTGGATGGCATGACGTTCCGGTAGATCATATTTCATTTTGGGACAATGAAGTTCTAAAGACTGGAAAAAGGAGATTCAAGTTTATTCTGACTCCACATGTACATCATTGGGATAGCATGATGGTTTTCGAGGAAACAACAAAGTCACTTTTCCCGTCTGATTTGTTTATACAGCCAGGAGATAATAAACCAATAATATCTGATGATCTATCAATGGGCATGATTAACCTTTATAGAGGTGCAGGAATCTTTGCTAGTGAAGAACCGGTTAGACAAACGACTAGGAGGCTCATTAATCTGTCTCCCAACATGGTATTTCCCATGCATGGTTCTTGTATTGATGGGTCTACTTTTCCAAAATATACCGATGCAATAATGAGTAACAACTTTGCTTTCACCGGAATGCTGTTGGGGCAAAAAATGGAAATATCGTCCAATTGACTATTTTATTGCAGCGGCGATTCTATCTCTAAATTTAAACTGAAACTTGTTTCTTATTGCTTCAAACATATCTAATAGTATAATATGTCATCACGAGTATATCAGATATTTTCAATGAGCTATTCCTAGATTCGACTCAACTGCTTTGGCCCCCTTTATATTAATTAAGTTAACTGTTCAATCACATGTTGGGTTTTGTCTATACTTTGTGTTAAATCTACACGGTATATAATTAGCCATCTTTATGAATTCTGATTCTGGTTTACAGACATGTTTATAATTGATATCCGCAGATGCCCATTAGAATTTATACTACCATAAAAAGAACTTTTACATTGTCTCATATAGAAGCACAGACCAAGCCTAATTATCAATGGATCAAAAAATGACGTTACTTAGCATCGTATATAACTGCTAAGAAGAATTGTATTACTGTGTATCCTAAACACATGGTTTTATTGTTGTCCGCGATCATGGCCGCTTTTGGAATAAGTGTGAGTATTATAATAATTGCCGTGAACGGCGGGTTTTCAGGTCCTGCTCCTTCGTTATTTAATCCTCCGACTGCTTCTAATCTGTGGGCAGTGGGTGGAAATGTACGTGCGGATTCTATGCTAAACTATTCATTGACCAGAATAGGATCCCATGAGTCTCCATGGAGCAGCCTGGGCTCAAATAGCTCACTAATAAATTCATTTGTCTCTCTGCATTTTGCTCGGGACGAAACTAATGGCGTTCTTAACAATAACGATTGGAAAGTGACGATCAACGTTATTAATCAAACAAAACAGTCACCTTTAACAAATATGCAGACAACATCTTCGAGCAGTGATATCAAAAAAGGAACTATCTTCTTATCAAAACAACAATTAACTAATGCTGTTTCTCATCCAACAAGCCAGGATTTTCTGCCATATTATGAACCAATAGAATCTTCTCTACTCGAAGTTAGAGATATTGCATTGCAACCAGAATATCTTGTAGTGGGAGCGGATTGGAATTCGATTAGCACGAATGTAGCAACGATTCCCGTAAAAGTGACCGCTCAAGAAAAGATCCGAACAAGTGCAGGGACATTCAACACCTTTATATTATCTTATACGATTGGTTCCAAAACTAGTCGTATTTGGATAGATCAGCATGTACCTCTTCCGATCAAAGCACAAGTTTATAATGCTCAGAACCAGCTTCAATACGAATATAATTTGATTGGGTACAAAAAATAGGAATACCATCATAATTGGCTCCTAGCTTGAGATTAGATACGACAGTTTGGATGGAGGGCTTGAATGGTTTCAAGCTAATTATCAATTTTACAAAAAATCAATTAGATAGTTAGGAAATACTCTTGACCCATAGGCCGTGGAGTACAAATAATTCCGTTTTTGTACAACACATCTGGCTAATATACTGGCCTATACCATTGAATATGATCGAAAAATATAATGTGATTTCGTTATTTCTAGGACATATTTTTTCAAGAATGTGACAGTGACAGCCTAATTATTCGTACTCTTGCAAGAGAATGGACAAAGAGCTTCCGTTTTTACTAGTAACATTTGAACATCAAGAGCTTTCTTAAAGCATAACTAAGCTATTCATTTTTCTTTTTTCCTATATCGAAACAAAATTGCAACTGCCTACAGAAGACAGTGTATGTGAACTTAGCCTCCTCCCCCTGCGCCCATTCCTCCTCCTGTTGATTCAACTTCTACCGATTCTAATTCTTTATCTTCCTCGATCTTATCCTTTCGTTTTTTGTTTTCTGGAGTTTCGCCTTCCACGTTACTATCTGAAGACACTATAAGTTAAGTAAGAACGTATCTTCTTTAATAAGATAATCTTATGTTAGAATCCAACTCTACAAAGGCGAATAAATACTATATACATCAATCCAACCCTCTTCGCTTGCATCGAGCTCCTTCCATCCTATGTTATTCTTCTTCTTTTCCTTCTTCACGAACCACTTGAGGAGAAGAGGCTTTAAACATGGCAAACACATCATCGCCTTGACGTAGTTGTAAGTCGGCTCTGGCTTCTTCTGTAATCCTCGATGTCAGATGAAAGCTATCAGCAACCATGAATACATCCACTATGGCCGCATCGTATTTAGTAAACTTTATAACTTTTGATCTCACAACGTTTCGCGCGCTAGTTTTGACCATCTGCTTTGAAAGGATTATATCTTCTGGTCTAATTAATATCCCAACCTTAGAGCCGGTATTGTAATTGCCTAATGTTTCTAATATAGTCGATCCCGTTTTGAAGGTAGTGAGTCCGCCCAGTGACTTTATAACCTCTCCTTCTAGATAATTGTTGCCTTGTAAACTCGTTAAAATGTTAGACAATACCCTCGGGGCTGAATCATTATCATTGGAGGCATATTGTCCCATCCTCATTAAAGATCCGAGTGTAGACGAATGTTCCATGATGCCGCCTTGTAAGGCACAAACGGAGTCAGCAAGCGCGTACACGTCATCTTCAAAGTGGGTCACACAAATAGTTGGCGCGGATTGTCTTCTGAGAATGTCTCTCAGCTCTATGCGTAGTTTTCTTTTGGTACTTGGATCTAGATGGGCAAAGGGTTCGTCCATCAATATAATTTTAGGCTTTGTTATAAGCATTCTAGCTAATGAAACTTTCTGCATCTCGCCTCCACTCAGTCCATGGATACGTCTATGAGTTAGCTGCGATATTCCAAGATCTGCTAGCAGACTATTGATCTCAACATTACTATTGTTCATATCTTTCCATTTCTTTTTAATTCCGAAAATTATATTCTCATATACATTCATATGAGGAAATAGACTGGGATTTTGGAAAGTATAGGCTATCTTTCGACGTTCTACAGGTACAGAGGTTATATCTCTTCCATCAACCAGTATGGAACCGCCATCGGGTTTCAGTAATCCTGAGATGAGGTCGAGAACTGTAGTTTTGCCACTCCCTGTCGGGCCAATAATAACTAATATCTGATTATTATTTACTTTCAAATTCAACGGCCCTAATCTAAATCCCCCCACAAATTTTTTAGTCAGGTTGATAAGTTCCAATTGCACCATTTCGATGAAGTCACCACTGAAGCCTCAATGCGTCTTGTCTCTGCCTTCTCATGATATAAAAAACAAATACAGCTATAAGCGATAAGACAATAGCTAATATTATGTCAGGAACTGCATTTCTTAGCCCACCAATCGCATTGTCTTCAAAGATCTGAATAGATATAGTATGAGGATTATACGCCATCATCATCGTGGCACCAAGTTCGCCTATAGCCCTGACCCATGACAATATCAATCCTATAACAATACCTGTTTTAGCCATAGGAAGCGAAACCTTAAAGAACGTCTCAAACCTAGTTTTGCCTAGTACCCGAGCTATATTTTCGTAAGACTCATCAACCGACTCAAATGCTGCCTGACTTGCAAGTATCATAAATGGGGATGCCACATAAGTTTGTGCTATTATAATCCCAAGTACTGATTGTGTAAATTCAACTGCGGGAAAAGCTTTCACTATGGGTGAATACGGTCCAAACACCCCTAAGAGCAGAGCGCCACTTGCAAGAGGAGGCAGGACTAATGGTATAATGACAATTACTTTTAAGATAAATTTGCCTGGGAAATTTTTGAAACGGGCTAACAAGTATGACAAAGGTACCCCAAATAGAGATAGAATTAACGTAGAAACCGTAGCAGAAAATAAACTGAGGATAAGGGCATTAGTAAGCTGTGGTCGCAATATCTCATGAGGCAGCATTGTAGGCTCTACAAATACTAACAATGTTACGAGCGGATAAGCAATGTACGCCAGCGCTATGCCGGACAAAACAATTATAGTAATATTGAATCCTTGAAGCCTCTTATTCATTATCATGAAAACCGCCACTAGTTGGGCTTGTATTAGCAGATTATGATATATAATAATCTGCTTTCGTTATCTTGATAGCATCTAATGTAGATATTTCCTTGTCGCTTTTTGCAATGAAGTACACTATTCTCTATGGTCAAATAGGTCAAATGGGTCATTTGACTTCTAGTGCATACAGATTAAAGACACGTTATCTGGTTTATTCTAGAAAACCTATAAAAAATAACATCCAGGCATCATGCTCGACTAAATTATTCTTATATAAATTTGATATTAATATGCAGGCTTTCTTAGCCGTAGAATGCGAAACTTTTGAAAATTTGTATTAAATCTATCATGCACTATCATTATTTGTCGGTGATCTCAAATGAATCAATTATTGTTTGGGCTGTTTGTAAGTAATTTGGATATATTTCTGGTTGCGCGATGTATGATACGAAATACGCTTTGCCTTCTACTATGGTAACTAGACTCATTGATTTGTATTGCACATCTGCGCTGTCGTCTAGTCCACTTCCATTGTTTCGAATTTGAACGATTTTGACCGCAGGGTGTCCAGACAGAAAATAATTGCTTGCATCAAGCTCAATGAACCTTGATCTGCTATCATTCTGCGATGAGGACAGTACGCTTTTGGCCAATTCTGGAGGAGTCATGCTTGATTCAATAGGGCTAACGTTTCTGGCAGAAACTATAATTCTTCCAGCCTTGTCTGGAGACGCAATTACAGCCCCACTATGCGTTATGTTTCCTTCGTTTACTGACCAATCCGAAGGATACCAGATCCTAAAATCTTTATCAGGATTGGTGTAGAGAACGAAACGTTGGGAGTAAGATATTTCACTTAGGGACACTGGAGCGGCAACATCTACTTGATTTTCCCGGCTTACCATATTACTTGGCCAAGGCACCGAGAGGTAAACTTGTTTGCCTCCAGATGGCGACGCGTCATAGCTATACACTGTGCAGTATAGTTTAACGTATTGAATACAAGTAGTGAATTTTTGTTGGTCGCCCAATGATTCTGTTTTAAATACAAAAGGCACCGTATCAGGACTAGTTATGACCCTGCAACCAAGATTCTCTTTCTCAGAGAATACACATACTGAGATCTTCCCACTGAATCCAGTCACATGCACAAATAGCTGCAGTCCTGAAAACGACCCCTGCGCACTACAAATTAAAAAAATATGACTTAACGCAATTATTAAGATAGTAGATAACAAAATATGTACTATTGTCTTTTTGTTTATAAAGCATAGTCTTGGATTGTATTTGCTATAGTATTGCTCTTCCATTACACTATATTCTTATTCTATCATTCTGTATGCGAGTTATTTATCAATTTCATTAGATATCTGTACTCCTTATATTATTAGATCAATTTCAATAGTATGGCGTGGTAAGCGCAGACAAAATTAAGAGGAACATCGAACTAAACTGGATTAAATTTCTGAAGACAAACCCTGCTAAATTATCGACAAAGACACTTCTCGGTGCCACACCGCCCTCTGTTTTTGTAGGGAGATTCGGTTACCCCAAAGTAAAGGTAGGGCCGATGTTATCGCCACTTCGTGGTGATACTAAGATACTAGACACACCAGAAATGTGGATTGGAAAGACTTTAGGAGATATAGTTAATTATCGTACATCTCTAATAAGGGGTGTAGTTCCAGGTGTAGATGTGATTAAGGCATCAGGAAAATACATTGAATCTTTGCAGGAGCTATCCATGTCTAAAAAATCAGCTAACGCAGAAGCAGTATTTGAGAAATTGCCAATACTCGATATTGAACAACGAAAAAATCATGTGGCTGAATCAGATAATGCTCCTTTTGGCCTGGTGGCACCTCTGAAGAGTTTCAAAACCTCCTCATCAGTCTCAGCAGAACACAATATAGAGAATGCTTATTTTGATAAGGATTTACCAGCAACTCAAGCGATGGCTGGTCTCTACCAGCGAGGAATTGAAGTGAGCCAAATACAACGAGTTCTCAGCATGGGAATGTTAGGATTACAAAAAAATAGGAGGCTAGTACCAACCAGATGGAGTGTAACTGCTACAGATGATGCTATTTCCTCTGATTTAGTAAGTCGAATAGAGTTATATCCAACAATCAATTTCTTTGAGGTTTACAAATATTCTCATATAGGCAACTATTACTTCATTATTTTAATTCCAGATGATGTATGGAACTTTGAAATGCATGAAGCTTGGTTCGATAATATCGGGAATCTGGGAATGGTATCGGATTTTGAAGATGCTAAGGGATTAGATCATTATCCTTCTATAGCAGGGGCTTATTTTGCTGCTAGATTGGGCGTTGTGGAGCATCTTTTTGATAGACGAAGAAAAGCCGCCGCATTAGTTTTGAGAGAAATCCGTCCAGAATATATTATACCAGTTGGCGTGTGGCAGATAAGAGAAGGGGTTAGAGAAGCATTCAAGGGGCAACAAAGCGAATTCGATAGCTTTGAAAAGGCGTTGGATTTTGCATGCATCGGTTCATCCGTATCTAGTACGGAATGGATAAGAAACAGCCTGATCTATAAGAATATGACGCAACAAAGGAAAATTACGGACTTCAGTAAATAAGAGGTTTGTTATAAGCATAGACAATACATTAGTTATTTTCGTTGAGAGTTGATTTGCATTTTATTTGAGATCGCTGTCTGTATCTTGTCGACTATTTCATTTGTAATTCTTTTTATGATTTCTGGTTCTCTAGTATCCGTTTCTTCGAGTATCATGTCATACTCCCATTTGTCTTCTGCTCTTGTTACAGATCCGGCTGATTCGTCTACCTGTTACGAGGGATACAAACGGTGTCTCCAACGCTTTCTAGAAACAATATATCATTATCTTCAATTTTAAATTCTTTTATGCTATTTCCATTTATTAGGCCGATTACGCCTCTTCCTACTGTTACGATGAGTATCTGGTCAGATTCGTGCGAATGCAAAGTGGTTCGAGCACCATTTTGAAACGTTACATGATACATTTCCTGCTCACGTGAATTTTGTTCAGAGATTACTTCTCTTATTGTAACGGTCCCATTAAAATAAACCTCGTTAACTTTTTTCTCTTTGGCGGTATGGATATTTTCCTTTTGCATGATGTATTTTCACCCCGTATGTAATTAAATAATTACCATGCTCGTCATACTGTCGTCAATTTATTCTGTCGCAAGTATTGTAATATCATATTAATTATTTTGTCATAACCTCAAATGAATCGATCATTTTTTGTACAGTTGGCAAGTATGATGCATAAAGTGGCTTTAGCTCTGTATAGGAAATAGAAAAGGCCTTCTTGTCCTTTAGTGTCCATATGTTCATTGACTGAAAGTGCGCTTGTACGGCAGGATCTTGGCTGAGGAATGTGTAAATCATCTTATACGCAGAATCACCTGCTATGCTCGAGTTAGGATTGGATTCAATAATTTGGAAGTCAGGCAAAGACCGTCTCACACTGTCAAGGAGGCCAGTCACATACTGGCTGGAGGTATTAGCAGAAATATTTTGATTTAGACCATCAATGGATACGCTAACTGTTGCAGGAAATGCACTAGCGTTATTGTTATTTAAGGGAGATATGAAATTAACCCAAAATCTGTTTGCACTATGTTGTTCAGTTTTTTGCCAACTAGCAGGATATAGGATTTTAATTCCTTGTGCAGGATTTTCGTATGTAACGAAACTGTTACTGTTATTCATATTAACAACTGCACTATTATTTTGGTGAACATGGTCCTGCGCTAGTGCCAATTGTATTGGTATTTGAAGAAATAGTGAGAACACCACTAGCGTTGTAAGCATCTTCAAATCATATTTTTTGTTCATCTTGATTTTGCTTTATTCTAAATTTTACTCAATATCAATCTTGCCCATTCAAATTATTATTATTATTATGCAAGCAGGATCAGGGCAAATACAATCAATAAATTGATAAATTGAATTACACAGAAAACGATTGACATCTGAAAATTTCATATCCATTCACGGATAGGAGTTTGTTTGTTGAAATGAGCTCTGCAATGAGGATTATTATCACTGTTATGCGATAGGTGATCGTGTTATTCTATTTTGAAATCAGTCCTTCGGTGCTCGCTATTTGTATTTGTCTGTTTTTAGTTAGTGAACGTAAATACTATATCATTATGTATCATCTATGCATCAAATACAACAAGCACCTGAGGAAAAAATCTTGTAACTATCGCAGCAGGTATCACTAATATGTTTGAAAATCTTACGCAACAATTCGAATATAGCGTGGATCTGAGTTGAAAACAGATCTTTCCATACTGCACTCTGAAAGAAGATATTGTAGTTATTATAAATTGTCTACTTTTAATATAACACTTTGAAATACAGGCTCTTAGGATTTGACATACCAGCATTGGATGTTAAAAATTAAAAGTCACACCTTCAAGAATCGATACAACTAGAACAAATGTCGATTTACAGCTAGTAGCTGCTAGAGATGTTAGTGTTACCAACGGATTATTGAATCTAAGGTATAACCAAATTAATCTTATCTCAATTTATGGTATTTATGATAAAAGCCGTGACAAAATAACTCTTCATATAGCATTTAATATCGCATTGTGCTATCTTCGTAGCAGTTTCGTCTAACATTTCGATTTATGATCGCTCGCTCAACAGTGTACTGTTTTGCTCATTCTAGTCCACCACCTGTATGTGTCTGCCGCCGACTTGATCGACCATGTAGAATTCTTTATCTATTTGAATTATGTCACCTACCTCCATCGTCCGGTGGTTCCTCTTCTGTGTCAAAGGGATGCCAAAGGGTTTTTCCTCATTTCTAAATTTTAGCCATATCCTTCCTACATTCAGTATATTCTTAAACTCAGATTCCCACACTAATTGATAGATTGTGCATATGGCTTGTCTGCTAATTTTATTATTTCTTAAAATGCTTAGCTTGGCATCAATAGGTTCACTGCAGAAATATACCTTTACTCTCATCCATCTCTACACATGGACTATATACGGAGATACCCGATAAATGTTACAATTGAGATTTTACTGCCTATAATTGCGTGCTCTATAGAACCTGTCATTAGTGCCATAATATGGTTTTTGTGTATAATACATAGAACCAATTCAAAGTACTACTGCTGGTGTAGATCAACTCCTTCTTGCGTTCCAAGAGCCATTGATTTAAGGGCATTAGAGCTGTTTGTTGACTCGTTAAAATAAGCTATTCTCTTGCGCCTGGCAATACCGCAACGGACAGCGGCAATTTTTTGTCTATCCTTAATTATTGAGGATTTGTGGCATCCTAATCTTATTATCTGTGAATCGTCTATGTCCTCGTATTATTATTCCGCTATTGCTTGTATTGGTCCAGTTCTTCTAAATCTAATCAGCCGTACATTATGCCCTGCCTAACGTGTGTATTCCCCTGCGTTTGCTGTTGTTGTTGCTCCTGCTGTTGATATTGTTGGGCTTGCTGCTCGCGTATCGATCGCATTATTTCTTCCATCCTACGTTTTACTTTCGCTCCTTGTTCTCTAAGTTGTTTGGTATCTATTTTCAAAATCTGATCATTGGTTGTATTAGCAACTGATTCTAATAGAATCGCAGCCCCCTCTGGATCGGGTATACCACTGCTTGCAAGTACAAGCAGAGCCTTGCATGCAATACCATTCGATAGACATGCTGATAACAATCCTCCCGCTATTCCTCCGATAAACGCAGTATTAGCATAAAACGGTCCGCTATCTGCTGCCTCTTGTTGGCTTTTATTTGCAATATTATTGCTGCCATCATCACGTAGAAGATTAGCAGCATCTGCTGATTTACCATCGCTCGACAAAATCATAGGTGTTCTTTTTGAATCAGGCAAACCTTCTACTGCAATACCGTCTAGCACCATAACCTCCTTAACTCTATTATCCAACCCCCACTTCATAACTGTGTTTAGAACAGAGTACATTCCTTGAATCATAATAGGAGCTTCGCATACTAGTACGCAAACGTTACCTTCCTTATTTGAATACAAACGAAAAGGATGCCTAAGCTTTCCTCCAACATAAATGACACCCGGTGCTATATGCTCTGATTCTACGCATGCTATTTGATACATCTCTAGCTTGTCTATGATATAGCTTGTGCTTATTGATCCTACCAACCCTGGCCCTGGAAAACCAGCAATCAGAATAGGGGAATTTAGTTTCTTGTTTCTCTGTATGATTTTAGATAATGGCTTTACTCTGGTTTTGCTCTCGAAGATACGATCATTGTTTATGTCTCTATGAGCTGTAGCAATTGATTTTCCTGCGAGCCTAGCTATTTGTCTTGCCAATACTGGAATTTATTGTGAATAATAACATAAAGACCTTGCCATTAGTTCCAGCGTACCTTATTATTATCAATTTTTATCATCGTCATTATCATCATTCTGATCACAACCATATACCAAAGTTTCTTGTCTGCTAATATATCGCGAATGTGTGTGTATGAGTCGCATTAATAGATATTATAGTTCCTGTCATTCTCTCTGTTTACTATTTATGTATATCAATATTGATGATTTCTGGGTTACGTGAGCAGAACAAGTTACCTTTATTGTAAACTGTCGTAATACGCGGCAACAATGAATCAGCGTCGGATTATTTTACTTTATGTATGAAGGTATAGTTGGCGAACCAAAAACGTAAAGCAAACGGTCACGAGATCCTATAAACATCATACCACTGGCTATAGCAGGTGAAGAGTCAATTATGTCCATCGTAGGGAATTTCCAAGTTTGGCTGCCGGAGTTAATATCTATTCCGTAAATATGCGAGTCCAGTGAACCAAAAAAAATTGTGCCACCTCCTTCAGTGAGACAAGGCGACGACCATATCTTCTCAGCAGTTTCAAACGACCATATCTTTGAGCCATCATCGACTTGAAAACAATATATCTTGTTATCCGAAGCAGCAAAAAATACCTTATCTTTTATCGTAGCAGGAGAAGCCATAACTGGTTTTGAAATAGATTTACTCCATTTTATCATGCCAGTTGCTTGATTTAAGCAAAACATTCCGCCACTATAGGTACCCACGAATATGGATGAATTTGGGTCTTGATCACTTGACAAACAAGGAGTTGAGGATCTGACCTTGCCCTTCAAATTTGTTTTCCAGTACAAGCTTCCATCTGTATCTAAACAATAAACGAATCCATCGTCACATCCTACAAAAATTTCTTTTCCGTTATATGATGGAGAAGACCATACCTCGCCTTCCGTTTCAAAGATCCATTTGACATTCCCGTTGTATACATCTATAGCATAAATACAACTTTTCGTAGACCCTAACACTATTGACGTATTATCTATAATACATGGAGAAGAGAAAATGTTGCCTGATATTTCACAATCCCAAAGTTGTTTCCCATCCTCTATGTTGATTCCAAACACAAAATTTTTCCTTCTAGACGTTATATGTTTGAACCAAGAGTCGTATGTGGCGGCTACTAAGATCTTATTGTGAATTAACGGAGATGATACTACAGAGCTACCAACGTCCCTTTGCCACTTTATTCTCTTTTTGACTAAATTTATTGCAAAAATTCTTCCAGTTATGGTCGCAATATATACTGTTCCATCTTCAAATACCGGAGATGATACAGATGGCCCTATTTCAGTTACCCATAGAAGCAATGGTCTACGTGAAATCCTCGATCCTGACACTCCTGTTCGCCTAGGACTCCCTCGAAACATCTTCCATGAATTACTATCGGATGTCAACAACTTAGGGTTAATATAATAAAAACCAACGAGAATATAAATTTCAAAACATGCTTCAGATATCAACAGGCAATATTGTATTTGCAGAAAGTC
>JBKPMK010000465.1:0-1760 GCA_046732115.1 Thermoproteota archaeon | reverse complement strand
CCGTGGATTCTACCCTTATATTGAATACCCTAGCTACTATTCCATGACCTGCTTCGTGAATAACTAGCGTAATTATGAGTGCTATCAAACCATAAGTCACAGGAAAAAAGGGATTTAAAATTGGAATGAGAAAGTTAGCCCGCGGTCCCACATTACGTATTGTATCCCGAGCAGCCGCATTGGAAAACATGATCATTAAAGAACCAACAATTAAAAATATTGCAAATGCAGTGATTAAAGGCATAAGATAAGCATTGAATTTAGCATAAACTTTGGCAGCCTTTGTTTTTGCTACCCTATCAAAAAAGGTCAAACCAAAAGGTGTATGAACAAATATTAATGGGAATTTTACATCGACATGAACCTTGTTTTTGTTCTTCTGCTGTTCCACTGCAATAGCATATTGTAGTTACTGTATTTAAATTAATCATTTCTAAGAAATTAGCATTATTCATTAACTTTTGTTGTTGCAACAAACATCATTATAGATAAAGCCTAATTATTGTCAAAAAATCAAGTGTACGTACCCAAAAGCCAAAAGTCTTCACTTATTATCAACAATGTATATACAATTTACAGCATATATGCTCTGACGCTTTCTGATTTTAGAATAGATCATAACCTTTCTCCAACTTTCATCCCATTTGACCCTGTGATGCTTTTACCGATGTATAAATTGGCCAATCACTACTAATACAGATATATCATTGCTATTGCCAGGATATTCTAAATGAGATCATTTAAATAAAGTCTAGTTTGAACCAATAGGACGTTTCCACACTTGCTACTACAAATTCTTTTTTGATTCATCCAAGACCATTGTGCATAAAGTTACTAATATTGTATGTAATATGTTATGCCGTATCTGAGATTGATATGAGTCAATAAGATTGGCAAGTAGATAAACTAGTCAAAATAATATCGCTTGCGTGCGCGGTGCACATTTTAATTCGATATAGAGGATTATAAATATCACCTACTACCATTTTACATAAATGTCATCTACTGAGGATAATAATGTATCAGCAATGGATTCCAAGATGATTTCAGAGCCACCATTAAGTTTACTGTTTAACCCTTCACTTCTTACTACCAAGAAAGATGTATGGGATATTGACGTTACAATGTTGCTTGATATGCTTTTAAAGCTCATCGATAAAACAGGGAAAAAAGACCTTAGAGTATGTGGTATTGCAGCTTTGTCATCATCCATTATATACAGACTAAAAGTTGAAAGTATTTTTAGGTTAGAAAAAATTGCCATGCAAAGAAAAGCAGTAGATGAACATCAACAGTACCAATCAATACCTGATCTCAATCCTGTTGAAATTCCATTTAGAATTGAATCAACATATCCGGTATCTCTGGAAGAGTTGCTACAGGTTCTAGAAAATATGATTTCTGAATTAGCAAATCCTAAACCAAAAAAGAAACAACTAGATTTGGAACCCGTCGAGACCTTTGATTTTGATCAGTATTTAATAAAATTTGAGCACATATTACAAAGATATGAAGATATGATTTTTGATATTGTTAGTGCAGATGGAGAGGCAATATTTAAGATACTTGTTGCAAAAATGGAGCCTATAGAAATTGTGCGATGTTTTATTGCAGTACTTTATTTAGCTATGAAAGGAAAAATAGATCTAGTACAAATTGAAGAAGATCTAAAGATAATAAGACGGTAACAACAGAAGCAATAAATCAATCTAATTTACTAATGTTATCGAATTGCGAAATACATCTCTTCCTGAGCAGGA
>JBKPMK010000464.1:0-30576 GCA_046732115.1 Thermoproteota archaeon | reverse complement strand
CATTATATTTTTGACTGCAGAAGGAGATGTACCATGATATAAAATGTGTGGAGGTTTAGAAGCTATCTTCTGTATTTTGGTAAAAGGAATAAAAGAAGAAGAATGTCCATACAGAGCACGAATTTTATCATCCTTTATTTCGAAGCGTACTTTATCTGACCTAGCAATCATCTCTTCAAGATTCTTTTTTTCAATATGGCTTAACCATCTATTGCTACGATGATGGTCATGATGATGTAAAGATGATGCAATCAATAACTCACTTATGGATGTCCAGCCTTCTTTATCTAACACCAAATTATATTTCAAAGGATTATGCCTGAGAACATAAGATAGAATATGGCTTAACTTTGCCGAGTCTTTGTCAGATAACAATATCTCCTACTCTATGTTAATAGATAAACGGGAGATTTATCATTTATTTGAGATATTTCATTGTTTTAGCTACAAAAGATTGTTTGTAGTTATCGAAAGCTTCTTCTTGTTGGATACATTCCTTACAAATACAATATTTGGAAACGGTCCTTTGTTCACAATCAGCTAAATATTCGCATTCATTACAACCTGTTCTCATTCCACAGGTAAAGCATTTTAATTCAGTTACTTCTGAATCTCGTTTTGCAAGCTCAAAAGCCGTTTCCATGGTATTTTGTGCCATTGGATTAGAAGTTTTTACTTGATTACGGATTTTTTCACCGCAAGACAAATGCCTAGCAACCTTTGCTGACTTAGACCACAAGGCCTTTCCAGGTGATACATTCATTACATTTAGCGTTAAAAGTGATTGTAATTTCTAACCAATCTGTGACTGGCATAATTTTCACTCAAGATTGCTATTAAAAATCATTTGGAATTGCATTCTCTATATATATCCATATTCCTGATATACTGTCAATTTTTGCAATAGCTGTTTGCTATAACGGTGCTTCCCTTTTAATTGATTGCTCCTTAATGGTATTTGAATATACATATGCAAGGTGACAAATCAGATGATGATTACCACAAGCTATCGGAACAAGAAATTCAGAATGAGCTTAACAGGCTTCAAGGATGGACTATAGTTAATGGCAAATTAAATCGAAGATTTGAATTTAATACTTTTGTAGATGCATTTAGTTTTATGACAAAAGTGGCATTGGCTGCAGAGAAGATGAATCATCATCCTGAGTGGTTCAATGTCTACAATAGGCTTAGCATTGACTTGGTAACGCATGATATCGGTGGAATAAGCAATTACGATATTAAATTAGCAGGGATTATCAACAAACTTCATGAAGGAAAGTAATGGAGTATGCTCAATGATGCGACAGCCAACAAGTAGTATAGAGGAAGAGAAGAAGAAGAACCAGCAAGAACAACAAATCCAACTGAAGCTTAGCACAGTTTTCAAGTATAAAATACTAGATACTCCTCAGGTCTTTGGCTCATTTTATGATGAAAATGGAGAAAAATATTGTGCAGTATCTGTACTATCAAAGTATTTAGGATATGATATAGCAGCGGAAGTATCAAACGAAATTCAGAATTACAAAAAGGATACAAATACTGCAGAATTAATTCCGTATGATATTTTAGAAATGATGGAGAATTTTCCCACATACAGTAATCATGAAAGAAGCCTTAAGTGTTTCTGCTCAAAACCAGATTATTATTATCATTATAGCTTAATCTCATTACTTATACACTTAAACGATTACCATAAAATGACATTTACTCAAATAGGCAATTGGCTGGAAAACATAGGTATGTAACAGATAGCAGACAAAAGCACTAGAATATCCTTTCAGATGAACCTAAATCTGGTACTATAGCTTATTCATATGGTTGCTGCCTTCTTTCAAACTCCTGCATTCTAGCTGTTAAAGCCATGACTTGGTCTGATAGCTGTAGAGTTATACAATACAAGAAGATTTTTGTATAACTTATCCAATAATATTTACTATGCCCGCAGCATGTTTGGCCAGCATTGCTATATTAGCAGGTAGTATGGCAGCGTTATACGGATTAGATTGGTACAAAAATAGAAGAAGGCAAAATAGGAAGCTAACTAAAAGGGTAAATGAAGACTATATTTCAAAAGAAGAAGAACAACAACCAATAGCTGAACAATTAGCTTAATTAACATTTAAGAAAGTGGCAGCGGGTTCATGCAACATAACAGTAACCCGCTGCAAATGAATCTCTTTTTGTCAATGTCTACAGGTAGCAAATACAGATACTATTCAAAATATTTAACAAATTTAACAGATTTCTCTGTATTTGCTTCTATATCATATATCTTGTCGTCCTGACTATAGGTCTTGGCATATATGCATCTAAACTAATAAATCACTTCCTACAGCTGCTTAAATGCGTGCCATCGTAGAGGGTGTGAATCCGAACTAAAACCCTCTACGATAGCATATGTCAGGGAACATAAATCATACATAATGATATTTAACAACTTTTAGACATTTACAAATTCATCTATTCTACAATTTACTATAAATTAAACAGCCAGTCTTAGGCTTAACATATATGATATATTACTGATATGGCCGCTGCCTGCTTTCAATCTCATATATTCTAGCTGTTAAAGCCATGACTTGGTCTGATAGCTATGCTATAGCATCATCTTTCATTTTGTTAAGATATCTTAATGCTCTGGCCTATATGTAAGAGGCTAGTCTTATCTATAATACAATAGTAATTGTAGCTGTCTTAATAGTTCGATGATACCTCTAAAATAGAGTTAGTAATACTTTGTATGGCTCAATATTGACTAAATATAATGATTAGTCAGTCAGAAGTGTGTATTTATTTTAGGATGAGTAAGTTCAGAGGTAGCATAGGTCATACGAAGACAATCAATGAATTGACATTTTTACATTATTCGATAATGACTGCAATTGTAAAAGTCACTTATAATGCATGGGGTTCTCCAGATATAAAAATGGCATCTGATTTACAGGAATAGATATTGAAAGCACAAAGAAAGGATTGCCATTGAAAAAGAAAGAATTAGATTCAAAGTTTAATATTGATCAACAAGTCAGCTTCCAGACCAATGTCCACTATCGTCCAAAATATTGTTCAAACATAATGATCTAACAATAGCAAATTTGTAAAAATAAAGCGGTTTGGATATAGACTGAATAACGCTAACCTAAGTGCTGCTTGGTATCTTACTCACTACCAATAACACATTTTTTATTTGATTAATGATTGTATTTAAGTCTCCTTCGGCTGACCAGTGTACAAACATCATTTTTGGCTTCTCTAGTACCATGTGGTTATGAACTGCTGCAATAGTCCAATTATAGCCAACCGCTGCTTTAACCATTGTTACTAGTTGTGGGTCAAGTAATGAGAATTCACCCATGACGAATACCTTATGAGAACTTGTGTTGTCACTTGATGTTGATCCTTCCGTCATATCATTGCCTGCAGCTTTACCACTTTGTTTGGTCATCGAATCAGATACTGATGCAACTTCAACTATGGAATTTATTGTCGAAAATTTATTCATATTCATATTACCAGGTCCCAATATTGTAGGAGCCTGTCTGGGTATGAGTACGTCGCATATTTTGCTAGGATTAGGAACAACTATTCCTCCAATTGTTGAAGCTATAGATTGGCAATTTAGTTTACTACCTACTGATACTGAACCTTGACTGCCATTTGAAGAAGTTCCTTGTGGTACTACTTGTGCAGTCACATTTCTAGATGTTGTGGCAGTGTTATTGGTCGATGCAGTAGCATTGTTTGATGGTGTTAAAGAAGTTCCTTGTGGTACTACTTGTGCAGTCACATTTCTAGATGTTGTGGCAGTGTTATTGGTCGATGCAGTAGCATTGTTTGATGGTGTTAAAGAAGTTCCTTGTGGTACTACCTGAGCGGTAACATTGCCAGTAGACGTCTGTTTTTGTTGCGCCTGTGCTGTTTGCTGAAATAAAGTAATTGAGCATGCAAATAAAAATACTACTACCATTATTTCCAAACAAATTACTATTTTATTGTCAATCATATTGTCTATATATGAATAAAATGTTATAAAGATATGTCTGTAGATAGAGTTATTTATTTAGCATTAAACTCTGAAAATACAATGTATGTTTTTGCTCGGGCCATATTTTACAGGTTAGAAAATACGTAAATATGGGAGATTCCTGACTAGCAACCATTTTGGTCAAAACTTCACTTAAGAGCTCATCCGCTGTCTGCGGATACTTTTGCATCTTCCTGTTATTGATGCCTAGATAGAACAGATTGCAAAAATACAACCGCTGGAATAATATTTAAAAATTTAAGATTTCTCTGTACATATTTCTTGTCATGATGACCGTGGGGCTTACTCTGAGTTAACTTGGTTATCTAAAATTAACCCGTGGGTACACCTCTATACGTACCGTCTAATAGGTAACAACCTGCATATATTCTCGTACTGTATAGATCAATCGCTAGCCACGTACAATAGACATAAACGTGCGAGATATATGCGGAACGTAAACCATTAGAATTCTTTAAATGTTTTTCAAAATCTAGCTCATATACACTATCATTATCCTAAACTCCTGCAAGCGTAATAATCAAATCTGTAATAAATCCTGCAAAAAGTCCAACGAAAATTCCTACCATCAAAATGCCATTTGTATTATACTTTCTCCCTGAGTTGTACATCATCATTGAAACATATATCAAGGCACCTCCCGCAATCGATAGAAACAGTATGGAAGCTACATTGGAAGCCCACAAGCTTCCTAATATGGTACCTACAAACGTAGGTCCACCACCTATTAATCCTAATAAGAGCAAGAAACGCACTTTGGGCTTGTTCGTAGCCCCCGTAAGAGGACCAGTAATAATATCTGTATCATTATATCCAATTATCAAAAGTAGTGCTAGTGCGATGGCACCAGATACATATGATTGACCTATAGCTAGGCCTTCACTAAAGTTATGAGCAGCAATTCCTATCGCAATCATCGTGGCAAGTTTGTACGCATTTGTATCTTGGAATAGCTGTTGTTGATGCTGTGACTGCTTATACTGTGGATAGGGTTTTCTGATTCTTCTATGCTAGGGGCTATGACACCAGCTTCTTTATAACCACCACTGAATAGCTTCTGCGATTGAACTATTCTTTTCATGTATTTGCTTTCGTACCATGTTAATCCTAATAGTCCTATTCCAAGTCCTCCAAATATAGCAAAAAGACTAAAAATAGCAGTTGATGTTAGTGCCTTTCCTGTAAAAGCATCGTTTACAGATTCTTCCATAGATTCCCAGGCTGGCGAAATCTTAGATTATAGTTGTTATGTTACCACTTCAGGAGCGCACAATTAGGTACTTGATCCCGAAGTTGATGTGCCTCTGTGTCCTGATGGACTGCTGCTACCACCTGTGGTTGAACCACTACTAGTACTGCCGCCAAAGCTGCTACTTAATGCCAAACCATTCCCGCCACCGAACACTTGATCCCAGCAGGTGTCTACATCAGCCTTTGAAGGACTTCCTGATATTGCTGTAACACATTTGATAAACTTGCTCTTTGAACCTGTGCTACTACTAGTACTAGACGTACCTTTTTTACTAGTTGACGAACTACCACTTGTATCGCTCTTGCCTCCACCTTTTTTACAGCAAATGCTGAAATAACAAGTCCTCCGATTGATGCTGTTATTAAGGATACTGCAGTCATGATAGCAAGAATCATCAGTGTTGTAGCCACAACTCTTTTTGTATACATCGAGCTAACCACCTTACAAATATGGCATGAACACCTGACTATTACTTCAGGGTATATGCAAAAGCAGCAGCAATTTCATCTGTTATCGCAATATTATTGTAACGTATATTATTTTGAATATGGAACCCTATGTTTACAATCGCAAATTTAAGGAATAAATCCGGTTTTCTTATACTCGCGGTACTACCATTACTATTGTTGTTAGTGTTGGCTAATTCTTATTGCTATTGTTTGTTCTGAGCCCAATGGAGGCAATAATACTAGATGTTAGTTCTAAGTACGTGCAACTCTATTCAACAATACACTATCCTTTTGCAATCTATTAGAATAACCATGCTGTGTCTTAATTGTGCTTTGGATAGGTGTATGATCTCCTGTACCAGTCTAGAATTAGAACGACCATGCCGAAGTTGGTTTCCTCTCACTCATTTTGAACCTCTTAACTATAGCCAAAAAGAAAAATGTTAGCGATACAAAGATCAGAATTGACGTAATCAGCTCAAGTGAGGAAAACTCAATTCCTGGTATAAAGACATCTATGCTTGATACGATTGCATGAACAGCAAAAATCCCAAATGCACCGGACACAAGAAGCATCCTCTTTGACTGTAGGTTTCTATAAGCTATGAGAGACAAAGCACAAAGGAGAATTTCACTATGATTTTTTTTGTCATATTTTTTCTACTTGATCTCCTTATCTTCATCTTCTTTCTCCTCACTAGCATTTTTCTGGACGTCGTTTTTTTCAGACATCATTTTTCTTCTATGACTGCTTTCGATTCTTGAAGCAGCTGATATATCCAAAAAAAGATCAGCAAGCCTGTTAGATAATTTGTTCCAGATTGATGGATAGTATCTCCTTAGAATAGATGTAATATCTTTAACGTCGCCTTTTATGTAGTAATTTAGAAACTTACCTTGTTTATGACTGCTAATAAGATCAATTTCGATTAGCCTTGACATCTGCCAGTTTATCGTAGGTTGCACTGAAACCTTTGTGTTTGGCTATATCTGCTTGAGTAGCTCCAGGATTTTCGATAAGAAAGATAATGATGTCTCTTGGAACCTCCTGTCTTAATATAGCCAATAAAGACTCAAGCTTTTCTCCGTAAATAGAGACGGTATAATACCTCCTGAATACTCCAATTCGTCTAGATTTTATCAAATCTGTTTTTTCAAGTGTTTTCAAATGATATTGAGTATCACCCATAGCTAAATTCAGATCCTTGCTAATTTTCCTAAGATGACATCCAGGATTATTAGCGATAAATTGGTAGATGCGGTCTCTATTAGACTGTGACTACGATTCTTCTTTTCCTTCTTCATTTTTTGCACGGCCGTCATTGGTCAGTCATCTTCTTCTCCTCATTTATTATACCAACAATAGCATTATCATGGCTATTTCTGACAATAATACATTTCTTGTTTGTGGTACAAATCTCTAAGTGTTGAATAGAGAATACGTCCAATGTATGTGTGAAAAACATCATGGATTTTGTCGATTAGTGGATTGTACCTCAGCCTTAATATACAAAAGTAAATGTAAATTGTTCCAGTCTAGTATTGTTTTGTCACATCGTGATAGAATCCATATAATTCAGGATATAATAGTAAAATTAGTTGAATATGGCGGGCTAAATAGGACTGATCTGATTAGATTCTGTGGACTGAATTTAAAAAAACATAGATGCATTCTTGATGAGCTACAGGTAAATGGATTGGTATCAGTAATCCAATTCTCTGTCGGACGAAGAAGGATTTGGACCTATAAATCTACTCAAAAAGGAATAGAATTTTGTAGAACAATCCTGGAACCATATGAGAAAATGTTCCCAAGGACATGACAACACATTATCATTGTTAATAATGATAATATTTATAATAAAAATGATGACAACAAAGATTCGTCATCAATAATAGAGATAAAGAAAAGGAGAATTGCTAGTACAACAACTGCAAGAGCACCATCGTCATCACCAGCAGAAATATTAGAACATGAAGTGCGAAAAATCTGAACTAGCATCGAAATTTAAGAAGTGAGCAAAAGATCCTCATAGTATTATTGAGTAATGCAAGAGTCTTATCTTTAAGCGGTAACATAGCTTTATGGAAATACTCTAATTCTTTGCTTATGTTTTTCAGCCGTTTATCGTGTGTAATTACCTTTGGGAATTTGGCTGTAAATCTAAAATTTTCAGGTGTTTTCTTGAACCAATTTTTGACTGTAAAGAGGTTAGGCATTCTATAAAAAGAAGAATCAATCTCTACATAATCGAAGACTGAAGCATAATACCTTAGCCAATCAGAAGTATTACTTATGTTTGTAGGATAGAATGGGCCTTGCCAAGCTGAATAACTCCATCCAGAGCAGCCAATATAGTATTGCAGCAACTACTATACGCATAACATCACAGCAGTATTTGAAATAAGGATTTTGCTATCTATCAATAGTGATTTCTTATATGATTGATTGACACAATATCTCTTGTAGTTTATGGCTTTATTAATTAAATATTACCAAAAGTGAAGGCTTTTTGACGTCTATAATGTAAAACTTCCTTGCATTTATTAGCTTGCTATCAGGACATATCTGGTATTATGGATAAAACTATTCTCAATTAGAAAGTGTCACAAGAAATGAACAGTAGCAATGGAGCAGTGAAATATTGATTATGACAGCTGGCTGGCTTTTTGATGCATATCCACTTGATAATAAAATGATTTTTTGGATAAAGCAAGAAAATGGTAATACTGTTAGACTAGAAGATAGTATGTGGGGTCATTCAATTTATGTAGCATCAGATGACAATTCGTCTCTAAAGTTAATTGTGGATGATAATAGTGTTTGGAATGACAATAATATTTCTTCTTTAATTAGAGATTGTGAATTTACATCTAGATATGAAAAAATAACAGATGTAACAAAGTCAGATGTTCTACAGTTAACATTAGTTAATTCTACAAAAGCATTGACTTTGGCAAGAAGAATTGGTATATTAGAGAGTGGTAGTTTTGGAATGTACAGAATATATAATGTAGATGTACTACCAGCACAATCATATTTTTATGAACATGATATTTTTCCACTTGCCATTTCTGAAGTTAGTAATAATTCTTCAAAGCTAAGATGGCATAACAAAGATAGTATTTGGTCTACCAATTACAAAATACCTAATTTTAAAACTATTCATTTAACCGTAAATCTAAGGAAAGAAGGAAAAATAGAAAGATACACCGATGAGATTCATTCAATAACAATTAAGCAACATAGAGGAGACAACAACAGTGACGAAACTATTAGTATTGAGTGCAATGATTCCTCAGAATATGATATAATCAAACGACTCAAAGAGGAGGTAGCAAATATTGACCCAGATTTTGTATTTACTGAAGATGGAGACTCATTTACTTTTCCTTATCTGATATACCGGGCTGACCGAAATAGTGCTCAAGAAGAATTATGTCTCGGCAGGGAACCTGTACCACTAAAAAAGCCCACCAAAGAAGGTATGTCATATTTTTCATATGGAAGAGTATACTTCAGACCGACTGCAATAAACTTACTTGGCAGAATACACATAGACAAATCCAACACATTTGTATATAATGAATCAGGATTGCAAGGCTTGTATGAAATAGCTAGACTTTGTAGAATGCCACTTCATACAGCAGCAAGAGCTTCAATAGGAAAGTGCTTGAGCAGTTTGCAGTGTTACTATGCTACTCAGAAAGGAATTCTCATACCTTGGAAACCCGGTATCTCAGAACATTTCAAGACATTAGGAGACCTACTTATAGCAGATAGAGGTGGATTTATTTTTGAACCCAAAATAGGAGTGCATGAACAAGTAGCAGAATTTGATTTTGTTTCTTTATATCCAAACATAATGCTCAAGAAGAATATATCTGCTGAGACGATAAATTGTGATTGTTGTCCAGATTCTAAATTAAGAGTTCCTGAATTAAACTATTACAACGTTTGTCAAAAAAGGATTGGAATAGTACCAACCTCGTTAAAAATTGTGTTAGAAAAACGTTCACTGTACAAACAGCTGTTAAAATCTGAAAAAATATATCTAAACTCAAAGACAATTTATGATTCTAGACAAAATGCTTTAAAATGGATTTTGGTGACGTCGTTTGGATATCTAGGATTTAATAATGCAAAATTTGGTAGAATTGATGCTCACATAGCAGTATGTGCTTTTGACAGACAGATTCTTTTACAATCAGCAAGGTTAACCGAGGGATATGGGTTTGAAGTGTTACATGGCATTGTAGATTCTATGTGGATACAGAAGAAGGAGAAGAAGAGAGATGAAAATGTTTCTGACAAAACTGTGGAGAATATACAGAACTATTTGAAATTAAAAGAAGCAATACAAAGAGAGACAGGCTTTAAACTATCTTTTGAAGGTATATACAAGTGGATTGTTTTCATTCATTCCAAAGCAAATGATATTCTACCTGTTCCTAATCGGTACTTTGGAGCATTTTCAGATGGTAGCTTGAAAATAAGAGGGATAGAAGCAAGAAGACATGACACACCATTACTTTTTAGCAGATGTCAAAATGAAATATTGGAAGTTAAGGCTGCTAATGGAAATAACATAAATGAGCTTAAGGCACTTGTACCAACGAAGGTAAATGATGTTTTTCAAAAATATGTTATACTTTTGAAGGAAAGAAGAGTACCTATTGAAGAACTAGTATTTACCAAGAGACTTTCAAAGGATTCAAATGAATACTACAGTAATAGAGATACAATGGAGAATGATGCGCTATGTCTTTTGGAAGGTGAAGGTAAATCTCTCAAAGCCGGAGAGATTTTAAGATATATTATAACTGATTATTATTATTGTAATAATAGAAAAACTGGCACGTCAAGAAATAACAGAGCCATCCCCATTGAGCTGTTTGATGATAATATTAGAACTTATGATGTAAAAAGATACATAGAATTACTTGCAAAGACATGTAATTCGGTTACTGCGCCATTTGGTTACACAATTACAACAGGACTAGAACAAATATCTCTCTCTGTATAAATCACCAATAATTGGTAAGGCTCTTACGATAATGCAAGCATAATAATAAATTTCAATAGTGATGGTAGTTCTTACTTCATTAGCTCATTTCCAAATGTCTAAAAATGCAATATATTATTATCATCTATATGGAACGGTCGTGACGTAAACGTGAGGAATAAGCATACAAAAAAGAATGGCGAATAAATTGCTCCTATTATATTTAGAATTACGAACTGTAACATATAAAGACTCAAACTGTCTGCAACAGGAATTACCGCTATATCTGTAAGTACAAACCCTATAATTGAAGTTAATGTTGAAAGAATAAATAACAATGTGATATTTTTCTTCGTATCATTATCCATTTCATGTACAGTAACGCCAAAATGACAATAAAAAAGAAACAGGATCGCAATTGTGACGGGATCTAGTGAAGGGATAGGAAAAGCTATAGTGATCGCCTTTGCAAAGTCTGGAGAATATTCTGGGGTAGTCATCAACTCACGCAAAGAGGAAGAAGCTCAACGAGTTTCTAACGAAATAAAGATAGTAGGGTGCAATTCCATTGCAATCCAGGCAGATGTATCCCAGGAAAGTGATAGTATAAAATTAATTGATCACATGATTAAACATTACGGCAGAATAGATGTACTAGTAAATAATGCTGGAATTCAAAAAGACGTACCTTTTGAGCAAACGAGCATAGAAGAGTGGTATAAGATAATAGGTGTTGACCTTACTGCTCCATTTGTATGTAGTAGAGAAGCAATTAAGCAGATGGAAAAACAAAATGACCCAAAAGGTGGTTGCATAATAAATATATCTTCTGTTCATCAAACAATACCCAAACCACATTATGTTCCATATGCTACTTCAAAAGCAGGAATTGAAATGATGACAAAGACCATGGCACTCGAATTAGCTAAAGACAATATAAGAGCTAACCTAGTAGCTCCTGGAGCTATTGAAACTAATATGAATAAAGAACTAAAAGAAAACAAAGACATGCTAGAGAGAGTATTAGCACAAATTCTTGTCAAAAGGATTGGTAATCCAGAGGAAGTAGCAAATGTTGTGGAATTTTTAGCGTCGTATAAAGCAAGCTATGTTACTGGTACAACGTTTTATGTTGATGGAGGAATGACACTATATCCTAGTTTCGGTATATGATAACAATGATACATCATTTATTTTACAAGTGCAATCATTAATTATTTATCATCTTTTTCTTCTATTGTTGGTTAAGTCAGTTTCTATCGTTCTATTATTCTACTTTATTTCCTTCCATGGCACCCATAATATGATCTATGGCCATCCTAACGGTACAAATGCCTGTCCTAAATGGATAAGCTCCTCCGCCTTTGCTTGTCTTGGGATTTACCCACTCATAAAATGTTAATATACGTAGTTCTTCCTCTGAAGCCAATTTGGAAAGCAGAGCATTACATTCTTCAAACCTTTTGAATCTGCTCCGAGCAAGTATTTCTATCCCTGTAATCCAAGGCCAAAAAGTTCTGTTGTGGTAAAAATAAGGCTTCAGATGCCACGGCCCAGAACTCTTCAATAAGGTTTCTACATTCGTTGGCCAACCATCTAGCCAGACTCTATTTGAAATTGCATCTAATGTATTATTGGCTCTTTTTAGAAGTTGGTCCAAGTTCTTCTGTGGATAAATATCCCTCTGTTGTTTCAATGGATGCTCCTGTTGCTGGTGACTCACAGTTGTTCTTCTATTACTATTCCTATGAGTTTGTTCGTGCGCTCTGAGACTGTCGCTATTTGTATTTTCACTGATAGCCACCAAATACAGTGAGACATCTTGGGTCAGAGTTCTATAAGGACCGCCTATATGATGTGACTGCTGTATATCTATATACGAGCCGTCGTTTTCGGACCACAACTTTTCTTCTACTCCGGAGATGGTTCTAGTTGCTAGTTTGCTCATCCTTTTAGATTCATTATGATTGTCTAGCGCTAATAGCAGATAGGAAAGGTTGTTTAATGCAAGAATCATGCATGCTTGGCTATATACTATCTTGCCAGCTCGAAGACCAGTATCCATCCAGTCTTCATTGTGATTTTGTTCTAGCAGTCCATCATTATCAACATCTCTGCTGAGTAAATGATCAACTGCTTTAAGCATACGAGGCACTACAAAATTAATTACTTTGTCATGCTTAGTCATAGATTTTGCCTCTGATGTGTAATAGTTGCTATTATTCTCATAATAAGACAGTGAGGAGTCTTTACCCGTAGGTGAATAAGATGATGACATCTTCAAAATCTTGTTGAGAATCCAAGATGTAGTACTTATCATCAACGCAGTAGAATCAATGTCTGGATTTAGCCCATAGACTTCACTGTAGCCTGCTTGATACATTGTAGTAGGAAGTGCTCCCTCCAACGTTTTCTGTTTATCTTCTTTTGCAATAGTTGGTTTATAGTTTTTTTCTGGCGAGCCTCTTCCGTAAATGATTTTTTCTTTGCCAGGCACTATTTGATGAGACCATATTGTAGAAATCTGTTGTAACACTCCATGCATATTTCCAGAATGAAACCAGCTTCTTAGTATGAAAGATGCATCTCTGCACCATATGGCTTGGTATATCCCACCTGGATTTACTCCTTGGAGGGCATGTTGTTCTGTATCTTTCATAAACTGATGTGCTCTAGATGTAAAAGATTTCACCAATGATGATGGTGATTGTTGAGGATAAGCAGAAGGGGAAGAAGAGCTATGATCATTCCTCTTATTTGTATTCGCGGACATCATTTTTTGGTGCAATATGAGGAGAATCTTTATCATTCTTATGCCTTATAGAAGATGTAGGCTAGAACAATATCAAATACCAGAATACCATAAACAGTTAATATAGGTAATAGCCAATCCAAAACCAGAAAAAATAAAATGAGCTCTTCTATAGAACCTTCGGCATCTCCGCATTCCTCGTCTTCATCATCTTTAGAAAGATCTTCCACTGAGGACCATGTTAGGTGTAGCATATGTGGACAACAATTTGAAGATATGGCTGAAATGCAGAGACATATGCTAACTGAGCATATACAAAAAGGAGATCTTCCAAGTGAATAATCTTAGGATAAAAAATCCTATTGCTAATTGATGAATAAAATGTATTCAGTCAAGAAATTTGTACCTGCTCATAGAGTTTGTTTCGTTATCTTATGTGCATTGCTTCAACCTGCTATATACTGCCATTTGCCTTTATAGTTGCTCTTATATTTTAGTAGCATTCTGTTCTTTAAATTTAAACACGAGTATGTTTTCAGCCGTATTGACCTCTATGATTGAAGAACCTCCTAATATTTCCCTTATCATCAATTGTAGCACTGTCTTGTGATACAACGACCATTTTGAACCCAAATTATGTTTCATAATGCAGGTATGGAGATCATTTTTTACTATGTAGCTGAACCCTGCAGTAGAGTTTCTCTTCAACCATAGCTCTAACCAGGAAAAAAGAGAATTCAAATCAATTTTTCCCTTCATAAATAGAATAATATCACTTAGAGCATTTTTACCGACTGATGTTGCTAACTGTACTACCTCTTCTTCGCTCAGTCTATCAAAGGCTTCTGATATTACTCCTTTTGCAACTGGTATCATTCCAGCTTTAGACGCAAACTTATCCCATTTTGCATAGTTCGTCAGAATTTGTTTTGCTAGACTACTCAAAGCAATTCCAGTACTATTCGCTTCATCCTGAAGTTCCCTCATCGTGTCACCATCCACACGGGTTGTTATACTTGTACTGCCTATTGTATTACCGTGTTTGCCGTTGTAGTTTTTTTGGTATGAGTTCAACCCACGTAATTGATTTTCTGAAGTATAAAAGTGTAAATAAGATATATGAAAATTGCAAGCATTTGTAATTTCTTGGTGTAATAATAATTTTGACATCATGACATTTGAGGATTGCTGTAACTGCTGTAATAGTGATTATAGTAATTTTTGTCTTCTGTTCATGATATATGCTCCTGCCATATTTTTAAATTTATTCTAGGGCTTTACTATCAATTTTTTTTTCTTTATCTTTTCCATGATCAATATCATTATCTTTGTTGTAGCGCAATTGCTGGCTTCGATGCGATTTCTCATTGCTATCTGTACGGCCGTCTTTATCGTCCGCTTTTTTTCTTGTTGCCAGCCCTTTTTCTGCTTTTTGTTCTTCTTGGTCCGCTTCCCCTTGCGCTGTTTGTCCTTCCTCACTAAGGAGGTGCTGCCTCTTGATCATAGCAACGTCTGGTCTGTATATCAAGTCCATTGTCCAATCACCCATAACTTTTAGCTTCTTCTTTATGGTTGGTAGATTGCTGAGATAATATGCACGCCATATCCACCAGGCCAGAAATCCGTGCACTCTAATTCCCAATAAAGTAGCAACACCTGTTCTCTTTCCAATTTCTGCCATCATCCCTTTTGTTTTATAATCGAACTTCAGCTTCTTGGTCCGCTTCCCCTCAATATCATAGATAATGTTCTTTGCTGCAACCTTTGCTTCCCTAACAGCGTGTTGAGCTGTAGGAGGATATGGCTTTCCTGTATGTGGATTTGTTATAGACGCACAATCACCAAGTGCGTAGACCTCTCCTTCGTATCCCTTAACCTGCAAAAAGTTGTTAACTACTATGGCGTGTCTTTTGTCATGTTCACACGAGAGGCTGGCAATAAAATCCGTAGGTGTTACTCCTGCTGCCCAAATAAGTGTATGACATGGTATGATTGTACCATCATCTAATTTGGCGGTAGCGTCTGTGGCCCCTGTCACGTGTTTATTCATTATAAATTCTACACCTTTTGCCTCTAATTTTTGCAGAGCCCATTGTCCTAATTTTTCGTCTACCTGTTCTAATATCTTGTCAGTAGCACTCACAAGTATGACTCGTACATCTGACATGTAGATATTTTTGTAATATGTCCTGATGGTTTCTCTTATAAAATCATTTATCTCGCCTACTGTCTCAACACCGTTGAATCCTCCTCCTACCACAACAAAGGTCAGCAGATTTTTTGTCAATTCTCTATTTTCTTGCTCAATGTTTGCTTGCTCTAACATGCTCAAGATATGGTTCCTCACAGCAATTGCATCATCTATACTTTTCATAGTAAAAGAATGCATTTTTACATCAGTCATACCAAAAAATCTGGTTTCGCTACCAAGTGCAATAACTAGATAATCATATTCCAGTATATGTTGATCTAACCTATCTGGTCCAGAAAGTTTACCTATCGGATGTCTTACAATGACCTGTTTATTCTTGAAATCTATTGAATCAACATTAGCCTCATAAAAATTGGCCTTATTGCAAAAAGATCTGACAGGTGTTACTATATGTCTTGTCTCTATCATCCCTGAAGCTACTTCGGGAAGCATAGGTGTAAATAGGATAAAGTTTTCTCTACTTACAAGTGTAATTGCAACATGCTCATTATTTTTAAATTTCTTTTGTAATCTTTTTAGCACCTCTATCCCTGCAAAACCACTGCCTAAAACTACAATACGTTTTGAACCGCGAGAGTCATGTTGGGAAAGCGAGGTAGATGCTGATGATATATTACTGTCATAATTGATATTTTCAGACGTTCTTGTTTCTGAACTAGTATGTTTATTATCAAACTTATTGTCATTGTGTCCTTCTCCTTCTTTCGCTTTCTCTTTTACTTTTTCGTCGTTTCTTCTATTCCACATGATGATAGTCCACCAACTTGTCATAAAACCTGACTGACTTAATATTGGCAAATTCCTTCATACCATACCTAGACAGCTCTCTACCAAACCCACTTTTCTTTACACCCCCAAATGGAACTCGCGGATCAGAGGCAACTATGTTATTGACAGTAACTAGTCCAGATTGTATTTGCTGCGACAGTTTCTCCGCCTTATCCAGATCCTGTGTCCATATACTTGCACCAAGACCATATTGAGTATCATTTGCAAGTTTTATAGCTTCAGCTTCATTATCGACTGTAATTATTGGTGCTACAGGACCAAATACTTCCTCTTGTGCTATCCGCATTTTTGAAGAAACATCTTTGATGACTGTTGGTTTATAGAAATATCCCTTTGTACCGATCCTCTCTCCACCCGTAATCACGTGAGCGCCATCTTTGGCAGATTGTCTGACTATTGATTCGATATTTTCTAGGCTACCCTTATTTACCAATGGACCCATATCTGTGTCATCTGAGAGCGGATCGCCTACTCTTAGCTTTTCAACTTTCTGTGCAAATTCCTCTACAAATTCATTTGCTACTTCCTTGACTATAATAAACCGTTTTGATGCTATGCAACTTTGCCCACAATTTAAGAATCTTCCTTTTACAGCTCCAGTTGATGTTTTATCTATGTCTGCGTCATCGCAAACTATGAAAGGATCGCTACCACCAAGTTCAAGCACACATTTTTTTATTTGAGATGTTGCCCTTTGCGCTACTTTCCCTCCTACTGAAACACTTCCTGTAAAAGTTATGGCGTCAATATCATCAGAATCAATAAGTGCGTCTGCAATGCTAGAATCGCCAACTAATGTCTGAAACACTCCCTCTGGAGCTCCAATCTTTCTAAAGCTCTTTTCTATTTCTATGCCACACTGGATAGTGGCACTAGCTGGTTTCAAAACTACAGTATTGCCAAGAATCAATGAAGGGGATGCAAATCTGAGCGCTTGCCAATAAGGAAAGTTCCATGGCATTATACTTCCAATAACACCTATAGGCTGAAATGCTACAATGGTTTTTCTAGCATCTGTATTGATCATCTCTTCCTTCATAAAAATAGGGCCATTATCAGCGTAATACTCTACTACCCAGACACATTTCTCAACCTCGGCTTTTGACTCTTTTATGGGCTTTCCCATTTCCTTTGTGGCCATTCTAGCAAGGTTTTCTTTATTCTTCCTTAGCTCAGCGGCAAGATCATGAAGACAATCTATTCTTTTGTTAAAATCTTTTTTCCATTGCTCAAATGTTTTTTGTGCCCTCCTTTTTTTCTCGTTTATCTGTTCTTTAACCATTATCTCATATTGACTAATGACCTCCTCTGTTGCAGGATTTATTGTATTTAGCTTGCCTTTTTCTTGTTGTTTTTGTGGTGGTGGGAATTGCTCTTCTTTTGTTTGGGTTGATGTTTCTGTTGTTATTGACGAAGTCATTATGGATTTATCACCCCTCTGCCTGTAATTTTTCCTTCACTTAATTTAGAGAGCGCTTCTGTAGCTTGATTAAGCTTAAATCTTTCCGAAACTACTGGTTTAATCACTCCTCTCTTTGCCAATGATACTAGCTCTACCATTTCATTAATACTTCCAGTATACGATCCAATTATCTTGTAAGCTCTAGTTGGCATCGAGACTAGATTAAGTTTCAGTTCGCCGCCAAACAAACCTACTAGAACTAATTTGCCCCTTTTTCTCAGGAATTGTATGTCAAATTCTACTGTTTTCGATGCATTGACAAAATCAATTACTGCATCTGCGCCCATTTTATCAGTTAGTTCCATTACCGCTTTAATTGGGTCTTCCTTCTTTGAGTTTATAGAATTATCAGCGCCATTCTTTTTTGCTACATCTAACTTATTATCATCTAAATCCATTGCAATTACGTTTGCTCCGCTGATTGCTTTGGCAAGTTGTATCGCCATCAAGCCTAAGCCTCCTGCTCCAACGACAACAAGGTTATCATAGGGATTTAGAACGGCATTTCTTACTGCTCCATACGCAGTGAGTGCAGAACACGATAAAGTAGCGCTGGCATCTAGATCCATATCCTCATCTAACTTGACTAGGTACTTGTAGCTAGGAATCAATACATATTCAGCGTATCCGCCGTCTGTATAAATTCCCAAAGATCGGGGTTTATCACATAAATTTTCCTGTCCCATCCTACATGCAGGACATAATCCTTCACCAATCCAGGGAAACACGATAACCGTTTGATTTTTATTAAATGCCCCTCCTGCTTCTGATTCTGCTTCGTCTCCCATACTTTCAATAGTCCCAGCTATTTCGTGACCTGGAGTAAGAGGATACTTTACTCCCCTGTCAGTAGTCTTTAGAAATTGACCACTTGGACCTTCGTAGCCCCCTTGCCACAAATGAATATCACTATGACAAACTCCTGATGAATTTACTTTAACCAGAACTTGCGAGCCCTTTGGCTTTGGTGTTTCCAAATGTTGGATTTGTAAAGATTCTTTTGGTTTAACTATTTGTGCTGCATTCATGTACATATATTAAAGGAGACTATTAGAAATAAAAGAGCGATGCACTCCTATGCAATCATTTGTATCTATACTCCATATGTCGGTGCATGGCCAGGAGATTGAAAGTATTTGCATTTTTATTTGCTGTTTGTATTCAATTTCTTCACATGGATAAGACGAATGATTCATGATACAGTTATGTCATTATTAAACAAAAAAACTATAACTAATACTGCTGGAGGCAGCTAACATAAGATATAGAAAAGTCGTAAATACAATTCTTTAGAAGAGAGATATCTTTATTCGCTGAACCTAACTTTATTAAACCTTGTCATATCTTCAGAGATAACATGTTTGTATCAAGTTCTATGGTAATCATGCAGCCACTAGTTAATCTAAATCGCACTACTGTTAAGACCATCATTGACCTGAAAAACACTTTTCCACATTGGATTGAAATCATCTAAAAATATATGAAGTCCATGTCATCAGGTAGTTATAAAAACAAGCTTTGCTTAAGTCATAATGCAATAATTTTGAAATTAGGAAAGGATGATGATACGATATAGCATGAAAGACTGGGAACGATCAGCATACGATCTTCACCCCAAAACGGAAACTGTACTTGTACTACAAGGTGGAGGTTCATTAGGTGCATATGAATGTGGTGTGTACAAGTGTCTATATAAAAATGGTATTAAATTTGATGCCCTAGCCGGCTCTTCTATTGGAGCTATAAATGCTTCGATAATATGTTCAGCTCAAAATGCCGGCAAAGATGTACCTTCACTATTGGAGGATTTTTGGCTATCTCTAGCAGAAGATATACATCAGCCAAATCCATTTTTGGTATCGTTACCGTTTATATCATCTGATAAGATGCTGGCTATATGGTCTTCTATGTATTCTAGTTTTTTTGGTAATTCTAAAGCCTTTTTGCCCAAATGGTTTATGCCTGATTCGCCTGATTATTTCTTACCTTTTAAATGGACTTATCTGTATGACGTGACACCGCTAAAAAAACTCTTAAACAATATGTAAACTTTGATAAACTAAAAATCAACATGAAGAGTAATTCAATAGGCGGCGATATGTCTAACTATTACCGCTCTAGGCTCATTATAACTTCTACTGATATACAGAAAGGGGAGCCTGTTATATTTGATAATGCTCACATGGATATTGATGTGGACGATGTTCTCGCATGTATAGGATATCCTTTCTATGGCATAAGATGGAGCGAAAAAGATGGTAGATGTCTGTGGGATGGAAGTTTGCTTACTAATACTCCAATGCTTGAAGTAATAAGACGTTCTCCACAAGCGGATAAGAAATTTTATATTGTCGATGTTTTCCCACGGCAACAAAAAGAACTTCCTTCTAATATGGTAGAAGTATGGCATAGGGCAAGAGACATTATATTCATGGACAAAACAGACAAGAACATTGAAATGCTTAAGGTAAATGAAAGGTATATTGATCTGCTAAGAAAAATGTATCAAATAATAAACACAGAGAACGGCATGCTAGATGATACCTTTAAAGCCAGACTCAAGGAAATAGAGCCTGAGTATAACGTACTTGTTAAGAGAATTGGAAGGTCAATAAAGGATGTCGTACGAATAGGAAGAAGAGAAACGCTTCATTATCTATTAGAGGACGCTGACTTTTCTCTTTATCGTATAAAGAAGCTAATAGCGGAAGGTGAAAAAGATGCTGAACATATTCTTGCAAGAAAGAAGGAATATGATATATGTGCATAGTGTCCAATAACATATTCCATCTTGTGATTAAAATACAGGTAATAAGATAATAGCAATAATGCGATATGGTTTTTGATGATTTCCCTTTCTGGATACGTTTTGCCCACTTTATAAACATAATTTTTATAACTTTATTGATCCGAAGTGGAATTGAGATACTTAGCGCACTTCCTAAGCTGTATTGGCATGATCATTGTAGACCTGGAACAGAGTGGATCAAATTCACAAGAAAGCAAATGCCAGAAGATAAAATGTGGATATCTCTTGATGAAGAAGAATCCTTTTCTTCTTGGATTGCGCTACCGGGACACAAGAACCTTGGACTAGGACGGCATTGGCATTTCTTTTCTATTGTTTTTTGGATTGCAAATGGCGCAGCATACTATATTTTTCTCTTTACAAGCGATGAATGGCAGCGACTAGTTCCAAGCTCATGGTCAATCATTCCTCAGGCAATTCACGATGCCATGCTATATACATCCTTTCATTTTCCTCCTGTTGGACACCCTTACAATGCTATACAACAACTTACATATTTTATAGTAGTTTTTCTTCTTGGTCCATTTATGATTGCAACTGGCGCTGCTATGTCTCCTGCTATTTCTGCGAGGTTCCCCCGATATCCAAAGATATTCAGAGGTAGACAAGTGGCAAGAAGTCTTCACTTTTTAGGCATGATTGCATTTGTTTTGTTCATTATTATTCATCTTACTATGGTTACAGCAGAACGATTCTCAGAAAACATGGGAAACATAGTATTAGGTCATACTACTAGCTTTGGAGTCGCAGCTGGTTTATTTTCGCTTTTCTTAATAGCAGTGGTAATAATCCATGTTTGGGCAACTGGGATTTCTATTAGGCGACCAAGACGAATTCAAAATACTCTCGACATAGTGCTCGTACCAGCAAAGTGGATTTTACTCCGCAAGGCAATATCGAAACAACAACTTCCAAAATCTGAGGTCTCGCCATTCTTTAGAATAAATGGTTATCCTCCAGAGATTAAAGAATACAAACAGCTTTTGGACAATAACTTTAGTAGCTGGAAACTGAAGGTCTTTGGTTTGGTAGAGAGACCTCTAGAACTTTCTCTTTCTGACCTATACTTGATGCGTAAGCAAGAGCAGGTTACCGAACACTATTGTATTCAGGGATGGACTGCTATAGCAGAATGGGCCGGAGTATCTATGCAATATATTATTTCATTATGCAAGCCATATCAAAATGCCCGTTACGTTGTATTTCGCTCTTACCAGTATACTGAACGAGATCAATATTATGAAGTATTGGATTTGGAGATCGTGAAACATCCACAGACGATACTTGCTTACGAAATGAATGGAGAACCACTAGATGTTGGACATGGCGCTCCTCTTAGGTTAAGAGCAGAAACGCAGCTGGGTTACAAGATGGTAAAATGGCTCAAATCAATTGAATTTGTCAGTGACTATAAGGATATCGGCAAGGGACAGGGCGGACATAGAGAAGATCACATGTATTATAGTCCACGTGCTGAAATTTAAAGAGACATTATTATGCACGTAACTTATCATATTATATCTATTTTAAATAGTCAAATGAATAGATAAGTGAATCTTTATTCTTTCTAGTATGCAGATATAATAAATCGATGACATACCTCAGAAGTATTAGATATATTTGCAACATCAACGTAGCATAAAAATGTGTACTAATGTTAAATTCTCAGTATACATACATGAAATTCACTATGTTTCGCATCAGACTCTTAAGTAATTGTGTTATCCGTTGTACCATCAATGCAAGATATTAATAAACACTATGGAAGAAGCTCTTAAGACATCTATTGTGTCAATAACTGAAATGGCATTGCTATTTACAGCGATATTAATATCGGTACCATATTATAACTCAGCTGCTACTGCGCAGCAGAAGAATCAAACAAGCAATGAAGGTGGACAGAATAGTACAGGCAGACAATACCAAAAATTGCCATTCTCCCTCCAGGTAACAATACAAAAATTATGAATGACAAGAATATTGCTAATCCCAATACTTTTAAGACATTCGAAAAGGAACATCGGACCACCGCTGGTACACCGCCAACCATAAGCCAACTGCCAAAGAACAAGACTGCTGGCGCAAATAAATGATGCCATACCGGAAATCGACAGATGATAACATAGGCATTTCAATGCAAAATGTTATCAAAGCAAATTTTTCTGTCAAATTGATGTAAAAGAGAACTTGTTGCCTCATCTGTTTGCAAATGATTTCAAACACTTGCGATCACATCTACTCTACTTTTATTATACTTTGAATATAGTGTTTGAGAATGATGAGCACTTCAAGTAGACTACAGACGTTATTGCAATTGGACATCTATATGATGAAACTAGGAGACATCTAGCAACATTGGAGCTGAGATTATAGTACGACAGCGAACAATAAAAACGCGCACTGGCTCGAGGCGGTGTATTATTCATCATGCCCAAACCATTGGAAGTAAAATCAAGGGATAGTCTTATCAACAAATCTATCTATACAAGTGATGGGTTTTACATTGGGAATATTCATGATATAGAGGATGACAACTTGGTCGTTGTAAAAGGAGACGTGATTACCACTGTATATTATCAAATTCCTAGGCAACTGTTTGGATACTGGGATGGTCATGCAATATGGTTAACCATAGATGATAAAGAATCTAAAAAGTACATTTTTCAAACGCAAAATAATGAGGAATTTGCTGGTGAACCTATTGAATTGGAATTGGAGCAGGATGTGTTAAACCATATCATTCATCAAGCAGAGGAACTTGGTATTAGTCTGACTAGTTACATTAATCAAATCATAAAGAAATACTTCCAGTGGAATAGTTTTCAAGCTAAATCAAATCTAGTATTATTACCGAGGCCAGTTGTAAAAGAAGCATTTGACAAATTAACCACAGAGCAGATAATATTTATGGCAAAAAATACAGGCAAGTATATGTTACAAAGCGTCCTAGTTAAATTTGCATTAGAAGCACAAAAAATAGATCTGAATCTCTTTTTGTCACGTTTGGAAGACGAGATGAATAACTGTGCCATTGCGACTCGTCACATTGTTAGCAATGATGATATGGACAGTGGGAGAAGTAGCAATATCTATTGTAGATTTCGTCATCACACATTTATCCTGAAGCACGATGCTGGATACAAATACTCTATTTACCATAAGGCTGTAGTAGAGTCAATATTTGAGGATCTATTGCAAAAGGCTATTTCCGTTACGACAACAGACAATATAATAACCGTCGAGTTTGAAGAGTAAGTAACTGATCTTCATATTGTTGATCAGTTTGATAATTTCTTCAGATTCTAGCATTTTTGACCTGTCTGTGTTTGTCAGATAAAGTGACTTTTGTTTATGTTTGTAGAAATCGTAAAGAGAATAGAATGATTTTCTTCATCGCCTGCCAAATCTATAGTATTTCATTGTAAATAGTTTTGCTTGAGTGCTGGTACTCTATTTGTTTTTGGAGTTTTTAAATTTTTTCATACAAATGATCTTCTGGTAAGTGAGTAATAATATCATATTTCGTTGTTGCACCCGTGTTGTAAAGTATAATTATAATAATATATGAGATACTTAGACGAGATAGAGAGTAATTAGAAACAACTTCTACACAAGAGTCTCAAACAAACCACTGAGAAATATTTTGGCACGTCAATTATGCCCCAAAGTGTTGATCTATCTAATTACCCTTTTTTTAGAAAATTCATCGCTTGCTGTTGCCTTCTTCTTTCGTTCCCTTTGCTGATAATAACCTTTGAATCTCTAAATGCATATTCTAATGATATAGGTTCTGTATTTAGCAAAGATCCAACTTACTAGTCTGCAGCGAATACATCATTTCACCAGGTATACCAAGACAGACTACTTTTAAAGCCATGCTCCTCCTCCCTTCGGCAATAATAATAAGTCTGAATTTACATCATATTAATCAAATTGTAATTTCTTCCTTCTTTGTTCTTTCAAAGTGACAAGTGAACTTGTTTTTAGATTATATTTGATGCTATCTATCTCCATGCTTGTTTAATTGACTCTTCCTCAATTCCAATCACATTATACCAATGCTATTCTTAGGCATCGTAATATAACATGAACTGCATTGCCTTTGATTTATCATTTCCAATTTGGATAATCTCTTGCTGTTTGAGCGTGTTATAAGTTTCTATTAATTCATTATCAAAACATACATCAAGATAGTCCAAATCACTTTTTAGTACTTCTAGAGACTCAGCTAGGCCGCGTGGGAGAGATTTTATTCCTAAACTTTTTCTTTTTGAATCAGACATGGCACACGTATGACAGCAGATCTGTTTCCTCTAGCCCATGCAATGTATACTGGTGCTTCAAAGCCTGGAATTATTCTGTTACAGGAGTTTACTGTCGGGGTTACCAATGCCGCTAAAGACGATGCATGATTTAGTATTCCACCAATAAAGTACCTTGCAACCTGGCTGAGCTCTGCATAACTATCATTTTCATCGTAAAAAATATTATTGTTATTCTTCTTCATAACGCCGTTTGACAGCAAGTTTTTCTTCTCATTATCCTATAATTGACCTAGTTTGATTTGGATCATTCCTAGCGCTATATCCTCGCGTATTTCAAGCAAAAAACACAGTATTGAGCGGCCCAGTTCTTAGGAATATAATAATATCCACAGCTTGGACATTCTCTGAATAACTGTATTCGCGACAATCCTTTTTCGGTTCGTTTTTGAATATGGTAGATCATATGCTAACTCGCTGCAGGAATTTTCCTTAGTTCATTTCACATTAGAGAATATTGCCTCACATTCACAATGGCCGTCGATTCTAATGAATCGTCCACATTTTGAGCAGATGGTAAAAGGCTGCTGCAGTGATGTAGATGACTCCTTTTCCATCTTACTCGAATAGATTAGAGTACTCATGACTATTAATGGACATAGTGATTTATAATATTTTCATATAAAATGAAGTGAATATACATTTTATTTATATCTCAATTATTTTGGCATTCGTTATATATAAAGCCATTAGAAGTTTTGCATTTTTTATTATAGGATTGTTATATTGTGACACAGTAGTTCTCTAAACAAGTGTTATTACTCGGTATAGATACTAAGTACTACCAATAACAGGACTAATACTACAAATAAGAAGTGAATAAAGAGGATAACAGTGCTAATTTAACTATTAAAAACATTAAAATTTGCAGCAGACCGCTGCTGCCTATGTGCCAATAATATATCCGTAAAAGTCTAGTCGTCATTTATCTTTTCATGTAACAAAAGATAATAATAATGAAAATAAAAACGAAAAACCAAAGTTCGAAAACTAAAACTACCGCTATTACTATTGCTTCTTGTTTTTCTCTAGTTTTTTTAGAGTTTCTAATAGTTCTCTTAACTGCTCATGTCTAAAATTAGCGGCTTTGATCTCTTCTATCTTTAAATCAAGTTTTTGCAATTCAGAATAAATTTCCTTATCTTCTATTGTATCTATTAGCTCATTTTCTCCAAACGGTTTTTGAAGCAGTTCTACTATGTGATTTAGCTGTTGTATGGAATATATCAAAGTCTCTTTTACATAAGCAGAGGCAAATATTATTCGCTGATGTGAATTTACTGCAAGTATTTCTTTTGCAACTTGCATGCCATTTATTTTTGGCATTTTATAATCTAATATTACTGCGTCAAACGGCTGAATGTGCTTTGATGGATCTGTATTTAGAGTGATATCTTGTAATTCCTTATGATAAACATCAAGACAGCCTTTGCCATTATTTGTAATAATAACTTGATGGCCTCGCTCTTCTAATGTTCTCCTGTATAATGTTGCAGTATCTTTGTCGTCTTCGGCTAATAATATTTTCATATCTGCTAGGTGTCTCCCCCTTTTGCGATTTCAAATCTGCCTCAAATACATATAGATGTAGCGCTGGATGGCTGGATAAGATATCCCAAAACCACCAACAGAGAATTAATTTTGAATTGTAACGCTAACCAAGACCAAGAATTCGATATAAAACTCGTCCAGAGTATCGATTTTAGTTCAACCTATTTTCATTCTTCTCATACTGTTCTGGACGTCTGATAGTTTCTTAAATATTTGGTATTGATATTCTAATATTATCTTGGTTTCAGTAGATCTGCTGGTTCTTCTTCCTCTCCTCTTCCTTCACCACCTTTTTCTATCTCTTGTATTCTTTGCTCTACTCCAAAGCGTATCAAAAACATATGCTTGTGATGTTGTACAATTTCCTTTACGCTGTTGTATGTTATTTGAGACGCAGGCTTACCATTTTCATGCAAAGTAGCAGGAGCGATGTATTCTGTTTCATTTACATAGAAATTTCCTTTAATTCCCTCCATATGACGAAGCTCATCGACTATACTTGACGTTATCCCCATTAATACACTTATATTTATAGAATGTCAGAAGACGCAGTAATTAATTGGGACTCCATTATTCACAAGAATGTGAGATCCAATGACGGTCAAGATGCTGGAAATGTGGATGCGATAGAAGGAGACACTGTAGTAATTACGAGTGAAGGAGATCGTCAAGAGTACAATGTACCTAAATCAGAGGTAGAAGGATACAATGGTGCAGAAGTCTCTTTGAAAATTACTTTTGGCGAATTAAGGAAATATAAGGTCTGAACTAAACATTTAATTTTTTTGGATATTTCATTTACTATAAGTTATTAATCAAAAGTTTCATAGTAAATCATTATTATAATACCTCCAAATTACATATTGTTTGCCAACTGTTGCTACGATTGTACAGTCATTTCTAGTCATAGATCACTAAGCTTTAGGGTAGTTTGTTAGTTAGTTTTGTCCTACTAGTAGTATTATTGATAATTATTTGATCGGAGTTATTATTGTCAATATTATTATCATCGATAGTAGTAGCATTTCTTTTCTACACATGTAATTGATCTCCCGCAGTAATTGTATTCACTGTAAGAAGGCCTTATGTTAGAATATTGCTATACCATAACCACGATAAGTTAGATAATGATTCAATAATTAAGCTCTACCATAGTCAGATACTTGGCTCATCGAGCAAAAAGGTTAATCCTGATATAGATTATATAATATGCATTACTTGGTTACCATACGCGAAGATCTGGATGCAATAACCTCAATATTGTATCAGGTTTTTGAAATACCTTCATTTAAAAGAGACTATGATACTGCATTTGGAAAGATTGCCGGCATATTATCCCGTTACGGACTAATTGAAAATCCAAGGAATTTACGCTTTAGATTTACTTTGTGTATGCAAGAGTTTTTTGATTCCATTCCACAAGATCAATGGAAGATAAAGGATCCTGCTTTTATCAAGCAATCTGAAGTATTTGCAATTACAAAATTTAAAGAATGGATAATAGAGCAGATAACATAATTCGTGTTTAAGTAGATGTTACAGAATAAATATTATCGTAACTATAATTTTATTTAGATTGCATTTCTGGGTAGGTTCGTTTTGTGGCATTGTTAATCATAGTAGCAGTAGCAAACCTACATTTCCAAGAGGAGTTATTGCTGCAAGTGATACTATCACATTAATTGAGGACATGGGCAATCAAATGCCAGATAAATCATGGATGCTTTATCTATTGGAATTATTCAATAGACAGAATACACCTGCTGAGCTCAATCTCATATGCTCATTTAATAATGATGGAAAATTTGATGGTATATTTAAGGGTGTGAATCAGTACCAATTTAAGCAAATATCTCCCATTGTTGGTCACTCGTATATTCGTCAAATCGTTATGAATTCTCAAAAAGAATGCATTAGTTATTTACTGGAAGATCAAAAAACAAAGCAAACAGAAAGATTTGATCTATCATTGAACTTAGGACAAAAATTTGTATTGGAAGGGCAAAATCACTTTACCGGAATTGAGTGGTGGAATAAAATTGGTAACTTTCCATATCCAATAAGATATCACATACAAGTATCACAGCTTATGTATGGCTTATCAGATAATCCTTCAGACTCTGAATCTATAATTTACTGCCCATATAATGCTCTAATACCAAATAGCGAAGGATCAAACATACAATATCCGATTTCGTTCCATAACCCTGGAGTCGAATCTGGTTGCATATGTTATGGTGTTAAGTCTGGTAATTGCAAGAATGGTATGAAAATCACTCTTTGAAAGGGTAATATAATGACAGTACAAAAAGCACCCAAATATTGCGGGAGCTTTGATTAAAAAGATATTCGTCTGACATATTCGATAAATGCTTTAGTGTTTCCGATGTTTTCTGACGTTTGGGCTGTTATGGTGTAGTTGTATTTGCTGTAGAATTGTATTTTCAATTTCCTTATCATCTATATTTCAATATTAAGAAGAAAACCAAAGAAGAACCCAGATACTGTAGTTAATAGAGCACTCTCTCTTATTATGGAATTATAATCTCTAATAATATCATCTTTTATGGCATTTTTTCCCTTTCGCATTCTTCCATAGATTTTTGCAGTAGTGTTTTTCTCCAAAAAACTTAAAAGTTTTACAACGTCTCATTCTCGTATGACAATAGGTTAAGGAATCCCCGCATTAAGCGGCACTAGTCATCATCATATATAGGCCAATCTGTTGTTAGGTTATTTAGAATTATATCCTGTATTCTTCCTTGAACCCATTCTAGCGTTAAAGATCTATCATTTCCAAGAGAATTGACTAAGGTTCAACCAGTGTTCGATGAAATTTACTTTACTATATAAAGGTAAGCATCTTAATTTATCAGCTTTAGCATCTTTTTCTGATCACCCAGCGAGTTCTGCCTTTAGCGTTTTGAGGTCATTGATATTAACACCATGATAGTAGTTTTCCATCCACTTTATACGCCTCTGAAATAATAGCATGGTCATTATGAGGTCTATTCAGTTTGCAAACAATAGGTTATCTTGACTGTATTTCTGACCTAGTTACCAGTTGTAAGTACACATCTAAACCTAGCTTTACCACTCATCATATGATCATATGCTTCTGCTGCGCGCTCTAATGGAAATTCTTCATTCATAGACCTTACACCAGAGAGAACACTAAATGAGAGTGTGTCTTGCGAGTCAATAGACGTACCAGATGGCCATCCTATCAATGACCGACGTCCTAATATCATTAGAGATGTAGGTACCTGAATTGGCTCATCAGATGCTCCAATTACAACAAGCTTCCCATTGACTGCAAGAGCTCCAAGGATTTCAGTCATCGCTTTTCCACTTGGAACAGTTGCAAGTATCACTTTAGCACCTCCCAGCTTGTTAAGTTCTTCTACTGCATTATCTGACCGGCTATCAATATATTGCCTTGCACCCAGATTTTTCATCAATTCTTCTTCCTTGTCTTTTGCTCGCCCAATGGCAACAGTATTAAAACCCATCTTGGCAGCAAACTGAATTCCAAGATGTCCAAGTCCTCCCATTCCAAAAATGGCAACAGTGTCGCCTACACGTGCTCCACTATTTCGAAGAGCATTATATGTAGTAATACCAGCACACATAAGCGGTGCAACTTCTACTGGTGAAAGCAGCTCGGGGGTTGATGCCAGAGCTTCCATAGGTGCAATCACATAATCAGCATATCCGCCATCGTAAGAAATACCTGGTACCTGTGCGTATTTACAAGTAACAAAATCTCCGCGCCTACAGGATTCACAATGACCACAATGACCTCCATGCCAGCCTACAGCTACTCTTTGCTTAGGCTGCCATTGACTAACCTCTTTGCCCACTTCATCTATAACTCCTGCAATCTCATGTCCAGGAACCCTTGGATATTGGATGCCTGGG
>JBKPMK010000463.1:0-5631 GCA_046732115.1 Thermoproteota archaeon | reverse complement strand
GAAAAACAGCAAGGATTCATGGTAAATCAAGCGATTGTAGATTTCTGGCATACATGTGATGGGACAAAGACAATAAATCAACTGACCGATCAGTTTTCTGCTAAACTTGGATTACCTAGACAGCAGGTTGAACAAGAAGTGGTTCAGCTGGTGCAACAGTTACTTGAAGCTGAGTTACTTAAAGCTGATCACTAACATTTTTTTGTGAACCTTGTATAATTGTAATTATGCATTTGATACAATAGTACAATCGTTTTGCTCATCTGAATCTTCACACGTGATTGTTGAGCTCGGTAGCGGCGATGGACGAATTTTAGAGAAGCTAGCAAAGAGCGATAACAATTATCATAGTAATTCTCATACTTTTATTGGGATAGAGTTAGATAGTACTCAATATGAAGACAGCAAAAGACGAATTAGTCTTAATAATGTCAAGCTGTTAAATGGTTCTTTTGAAGATATTGTACCTATTTTTCCTGACAACTATCTTGATTTAGTTATTGCAGTATTGCCAGATCCCAATTTTATAGACAAGACTAAACAGTATAAATGGGAACCATTCTACAAAACCATATATTCGAAATTAAAAAATAATGGTTCGTTTCAACTCGTTACGGAAATAACCGATGAGTTGTTTCAACCAGTATCTGACAAAGTGTATAATAAATGGGTTGAATGGCTTTCAACGACGTTTCAATCCATGGGCTTTCTTCTAGCCACAAAGTATGCTGGTGCACCATTAGCGTATTCAAGTAGATGCATAAATCAATTTAGAGGAGATCCTGAGCGCATACGCATGGTTACTATGCATTTTGAAAAGAGATAATAATAATAGAGTACGTGGACCATCTTTAAGAAGCAGATAAACTCAGAGTATCCGCTACTCTATATCTGTTGTCCACTTAATGATAAATGTATATATATTTTTTATATATTAACTATTTATAAATCGAAAGTCTTCTTTAACAGCTAATAATACTACATGCGTATTAGTTCTTTCAACATGTGGCATTGATAAATCCCTTTTTACAAAGTTGCTAAGCTCGTTTCGATTCTTAAATTTAGCGATTATCATCATGTCTGTCAAACCAGTAATGTCATATACTGCGCATACATTTGGCAATTTTGCTATGTGTTTTTCTACTTCTGATATCTTGCCTTTAACAGCTGTGACTTCAATGATTGCGGTCAAGTCATAGCCTAATCTCTCGTGATCAAGCACTGCAGAATAAAATTTAATGATATTTTCTCGTTCCAGCTTTTCTACTCGTGTAAGTACGGTTGGAGGAGATACACCTATCTCCTGAGCTATCTTCCTGTAAGAAAGTCTAGCGTCGCTTAGCAATTTTATGAGGATTTTAACATCCGTTTCGTCCAACTTCATGACGTTACGAAAATATTGACAAATATAAAGCCATTACTGTAAAAAATTGTCAAGTATTAATTAATTGCAACATAAACATTATATCCTGCTAATCGTATATTATAAAGTTGTCATATAGACACAACTCCTATACACACAAAGTAGAATATGAGACAAATAATGTTAATCTTGACGAAATAGACTTTATTCAGATAAGATACACCGATATTCTGGGAAGGTTCTTAGCTCGATATATTCAGACTGATGATGAGGTGGATTTGGATGATTTTTTTATACGTGGAGTTGGAGTGGATGGCTCATCTGTTAAGGGCTTTGCAAATATTGACGAATCAGATATGCTGCTTATCCCTGATAAGCTTACTCTGAGGATCGTTGCTCCTGAGCTATACCTTAGCCATTTATCTGCAAATCTCAAGATAGCTACAGTCATCGCAGACGTGTACAGAGGCTTTGGACTAGGAAGATCAATGAGAGATCCACGATATGTATCACAATACATAGAAGAATACCTTGCACAAAATAACCTCGTCTGTCAGGTCGGACCTGAAGTCGAGTGCTTTATTTTTGATGAGATATTGTTTCAAAAAGATGCTGAAGGAAAAAATAATCATCAAAAAACTGAAGTTATATCAGGAGAACAATATGGAGTTGGTAAGTATCCAATACGCAGAAAAGGGGGCTATGATGCACCTCCATTTCAGGATTCCCTATTAGAATTTAGGTTTGAAGTTGCCAAGATCTTAAAGAAGAATTATTCTATAAAGGTTACAAATCTAAATCATGAAGTGGCAAGCAGTGGTCAAATTGAAATTAATTTTATACACAGTACTTTGACAAAAGCTGCAGATAGAGTTCAGATCTACAAAGATGTTATTAGGAATATTGCAAAGCAAAACAATAAAATAGCAAACTTTATGCCAAAGCCAATTTTTGAGGATGATGATAATAGTAATGTAACAAATAGCGGCGATAATGGTTCGGGTATGCATGTTAGTATCAGTTTGTGGAATAATAATAATAATAATGAGTCTTCAAATAGCAAAAATATTTTCTATGATGATAGCGATGTCTATGCACAACTAAGCCAGACAGGAAGATATTTCATTGGAGGAGTATTAAATCATGCATCTTCGTTGGCGGCAATTGTGGCACCAACAATAAACTCCTATCAACGTATAGTTCCAGGGTTTGAAGCTCCTGTTTATATTGCATGGGCAAGGGCAAATAGATCTGCTGTTGTACGTATACCTGTAAACGAGAAAAATAACTTTAAATCAAAACGTATAGAATTTAGGGCACCTGATCCATCATCTAATCCGTATCTAGCGTTTTCAGCGATAGTGTCTGCAGGATTTGATGGTATGAAAAAGAAGATAGACCCCGGAGATCCAGTTAATGAAAATATATATAAAATGTCTGATTCAAAAAGAAAAGGTTTGGGAATAAAGTCTTTACCACATAGTCTAAGGGAATCGCTTCAAGCCCTAAAAAGCGACTCGAATTATCTAAGACTGTGCTTCCCTCCTGAGATCTTGGAAACTTATTTTACAATAAAACAAGATGAGATAAATGAAGCAGAGAACCACAATTCAAAGGCGTTACAATTTAGGCTCTATTATGATGTATGATGCAAAGAACCCTGCGGAATGGCTTTTGAATATTTGAAAGAATAGGTTAAATCATGTATTTTATAGAATATAATGAAGCTGGTAATACATCATTGTTAAACTTTTGACGTCAATATGGATTATTCGAGTAAAGTGACCTTAACGTTCTTACCACGCCACTCTTTAGGAACGAAAACATGAGCACCATTGCCTGATTGACTGACAGTAGTTTCTATTCCTGAATTTAATCAATTCTATAATAGAAGTTCTTCTTCTTTGATTAACAAGCAAATCTTACCATAATGAAGGTAAAATTATTGAAGATCGGTTCCCCATTAATAATATTGACTATAATTTTGGAATGGCTGGGAATCCTTGTCATAAGATACATTCACTTTTTTTCTTCGACTATGTGGTGGGGTATGATGTTCTTTATGTTTGTGATAATATTTCCTGCCAATAAAGAGAGCCGATATTCTACTTTATTTCCAAGAGTTCAGAGATTTATGATAATCGTTGCATCTGTTGCCATGGCATCTGGAATTGTACTTACCATAGTTAATACAAAGTTTAGCATAGAAACACTATTTGGTAGTAGCTGGGGATACACTATACTAACTGGATCAACAATTAGCGTTTTTGTGTACATACATATTTTGATGCAAAACAGAAAAAGCAGAAGAACAACAACCACTACAGCAGCTGTATCATCATCATCATCATTATTAATACCGTCAACTTCTGTTTCATTAAGGAAAAATAGTAAAAATACTATCAATAATGATAAGTATAGTCAAAGAAGGAAAATATCAAAACGGTTTATCCCATGGCTGCTTTTCATGTTACTTACAATTACTGTAGCATTGATGGTTTATGCTTCACATGGCTTTTTTTAATATATGTTATTGATCGATTACATAAAACTCAATCTTAGTTCTGTGATTTGTCTGTCTTGCAAAGACAGTTTCATAATTTCGCTGGATGCCAAGGGCGCTGGTGGCCTTTGATTAGTCTAGTTCTTCACTCATTTTCATTGTTCTACTTATCCACATAACACAATAAAAGACTTAAGCAATTATAGCCGGTATATGCGACGGTATTAGCGCCTGAGAAAATGACCACTTTTCCAACGTTATATAACATGATAATATTTGGGGAGTTAATTCTTACTGTACTTCCATTAAATATATCTCTTCCTTGTACGATATTACCTAGGTCGGTAGTGTATAGTGCATCGTTTATGGTCAGATCGCGAGCTTTAACTAACGGTAATGGTACTGCTTTGGATAATGCTCCAGTTGTACTTATTTCTCCAACTACAATCTGAACATTGTTCCCCTTTGGTAGATTAGCTGATATGTGTCCGCCAACTATTCTAAAGGGAGAAAAATCTCCAACCACAATTACATTATTTGATCCGATACTTTGACTCTGACCTAGTTTCATGCTATCTGATTGAATTATAGGACCTTTATTCGCAATAGCCGATTGAATTTGAGGAAGAGTCTGAGTTATACGTTGCTGATACATATTTTTATTAACTACGCTGTTATTACAAGTGACTGCTGCTGAGGATGCTGCTGTACTGGCTGATCTCGCCTCACTGGACAATCATGCGGCTCATTAGTACCTGGATCTAATGGTATCTTCTTACCGGTTCTCTCACTAACCCATTTGTGGCGCTTGCTGCGACAACGAATATGTCACCTACTTACTTGCTGATTGTGGTTCTTTCCTTGTATTCCTTGAACTTGTCATATTCCGCCTGAGTTTTTGCCAAGTCTCCTTTTGCTTCTTTCATTTCGCTTTCAATCCGATGACATATAGCGATTTGTTGCAGGCGTTTGCTCATACATTTTTAGAAGCTCGTCAATTATGTTAGTGTAGTCGCGTATAGCGTTTATGTATCTGAATTTCTCCCACTGATCAGGATCATTTATCATGCGATAACACCATTCATGTACCTCAGGATTGTGTCTCTTGCGGTCGTCTTAGATGGACATGTCTATCTATCTAAAACACTGTTTGCTTGCCACTAGTTGCAGTGAGTTGGCTATCGCTGCTGTCATCATTGGCTGAATCCAATTGAGTCCCGGCGGAGCTCTTTCGCTTCTCTTGAATAGTTCCATTGCATGCATGTACTAGTACTGATTGACATTAACGAGTATAGCAATATGAACTACTATTCTTCTTCTACTACCACTAATCATCATCATTATTGTTTCTAGTTATTCATTCATTCATTCATTATAGCAGGCCTTATAGTCATGGATAAACGTCTGCTTTATATCATCTGTAAGATCTTCAAGTTGTTGACTTGATGCTAGTTTGGTTTTATTGCTGCTGCTAGTGCTCTGATCGTTACTGACTATGCCAATATCGTTCTTAATTCCAAGTGAATCTAGTTCGTTAAACCACCAATTTACATTTCCTGATTGTTCATTATCCTTTATATTATAAGATCGATTATTGTAGTCCTCGTTGTTGTTATTGTTATCATTGTAGTTGTAATCTTCTTCAATCTCATTGTTTTTCGTGGGTATCTAACTTTCCCACCGTTAAAACGGTATACAATTCACTACTCATCTCAACTTGTATGACTACATAATTAAAGGTTGCAACAAAAATAGTAGACTAATG
>JBKPMK010000462.1:0-8644 GCA_046732115.1 Thermoproteota archaeon | reverse complement strand
AATCTACTGATAAGCCATCGGTCTTCAAGTTCTGTTATTGTAAGTTTTTCATTTGTCTTTTCTTTGAGTTTCATATTCGTATTTATTTTCTCTTCATTCTTCTCTTGTGAATGCTCAAGAGCCATATTATAAATATCATATAACTTAGACTGTATTCCCTTTACTATATCAAAAGAAAAGTCAGCATCCTGTAAGAGTTCTGCAGAGATTAATATGGACAAACGAATTGCGTCAACCCCGTACTCTTTAATAGCAGAGCGTAGTGGAATAATATTTCCGAGTGATTTTGACATTTTCTTACCTTCCATTAATACAGATCCATTGACCACAATTTTCTTAGGCCAGTTAGCCTTCTCAAAAATTGCTACATGGTTAAAAATAAAAAATGATAGATGATTTGGAATAAGATCTCTTCCAGAATGTCGTACATCCAAAGGATAAAAATAAGAAAATTCATTAGTTATATCATCTATTAAAGCTTTAGAGATTTTGCATTCTGCAGCAACTTGTGTAGCATCACCTTTTCGTAGCAAGACATAATCAAAGAATGAGTCTTTCAAATGGTCGGCATTAATTACCGGATTGTTCTTGTGATTACTCACATCATTAACGTATTTAGCAATAATATAATATGCCATATATATAACAGAATCAGATAGACTTTCAATAATCCAATCTTGATCCCATGGCAGTTTAGTACCAAGTCCTGTTTTTCTTGCGCATGCTCTTGCTTTTAGCCAATCAATTACATATTCAAACTCCTGCCTAAGTTCTTCTGGCACAATATCCATTTGATTAAGACATTGATGTGCTAAGCCTTTCCATTCTTTATTGCCGTAATTTATGAACCACTGATCATCTAATAGTTTAACCATACACTCAGTACCACATCTGCATTTAACAGGCTTGTTTATCAATTCAAACATTATATCTCCATAACCAGTTTCAATAATTTCCTTCTTTATTTTCTCTTTTGCCTCTGGCACTGATAAACCAGCATACTTACCAGTATTTGAAGACATTTTACCCTTGTAAAATTCATGCGAGTACAGCTCATTAGTAGCCTCTTCCAGATCTGGATCCTCCTGATCCTTTGTATTGAATTTCTTTAAAATTTGTGCCGCAGGTATTATAGTAGTACCATTATCATCACTGGAATAGCCTTCTGATTCAATTATGGTTATAGGTACTATCGTCTTTTCGATATTCACTTTGAATTTGTAATTGCTGTTGGTAACAGAAAGTTTGCGTTTTAGATCTTCTAGTGCGTAGTAATCATACGGTGCATGTGCTGGAACGGACATCACAATTCCAGTACCACTCTCAGATTCTACGAAGGATGCTGGACATAAAGGGATAGAATTCTGTTTGATTGGGTTATTAACGCATTTGCCAACTACTTCTTCTCCATTGATAGTAGATTCTATTGCAATTTTGTGATTCAAAAGCTCTAATTTGTTGGCTGCATCTTTGCTAATAATCCATAATTCATCATCAACTCGTGCTTTAACATATTCAATTTTCGGATTGATCCACAAATTGGTAACACCATAAATCGTTTCTGGCCTCAAAGTTGCTATAGGAATTATTATGTGACATAGGCCACTGTTATCAGCATCTTCTTCCAATCTAAATTTGATTATTGTGTATTCATTAAAGTCCGGTTCGACATCTCCAATTGTATCATGCTGGCTAACGGGATTTCCATCTTTTGGACACCACCCAACTGGATGCGAGCCTTGGATTATCAATCCCTTTTTCAACAGGGTTCTAAATTGCCAGGAAATGAACTTTGAGTATGCCTTATCTATAGTAGTGAATTCACGCCTCCAATCTATAGAATAACCCATTTCCTTCATCCCAAGCTTGATCTCATCATGGAAGTAGTCGGCAATCCTTATAGGTTCAGTAAAGCTTTCTATTGCTTGATCCGAAATATGATATATCTTACGAAATGTTTCCAAAAGCTCTTTATCCCCTGATGCAACTCTCCTGGACATTCCTAGGATAGGGGTTCCTGTATAATGAAAACCCATTGGAAACAATACGTTGTACCCTTTCATTCTCATATAACGTGCGTGAGTGTCAGCAAGAGTATATGTTCTGCCATGTCCAATATGTTGTGGAGAGTTTGGATAAGGATAAGCTACAGTTATAAAGTATTTTTGCCTGGCAAAATCTGAATCAGACTGAAAGATTTTTTCCTGATCCCATATTTGTCTCCATTTTTCTTCAATCAAACCCCAGTTTGTTAATATCTTTCCTTTTTCATTGTTACTTGCTGGAATGGTTGTACTTTTCATACTCTTTGTCATCCCCTTATACTTTTAATAATTAGTTCTTCTGCCGAAAGTAAGGCTTCTCTTATTTTTTCCTTAATCACATTATTGTTACCATCGCTTTCTAATCTACCGCCACCTTGACCAAACTTTTCATCTCCTCCTCCTGAACCTCCTAGTTGGCTACACACTATCTTTGCAATTATTCCTGCCTTGATTCTCCTCCTTGCTTTTTCACCGACAAACACTATCATTCGCATTCCATGAGGTTTTGAGATCAAAGCAATATAGATTAGAGATGGATCATTTTCTATAGATTTCTCACCAATAGCAATGTGATATTCATCGTCAAATTCACTGTCGTACACAGTGTAAAATTTGATACCATCTATTGGTAGCTGCTTTGCATTGATAGAAACCGATTCTGCTATGTAAGGAGCAGCTTTTCTCAGTAGTGCCTTGATTTTTCTCCTTGTGGCCTCTACATCATCTATGCTTCTTTGGGAAGACTCGACAACATTTTCCTTGCTTGAATGTAAAGATGATGCAATAGCATTAAGCTGGTTTTCCTGCTTTTGTATATAATCTACCGCTGCTTCTCCAGCGACAAATTCTAATCTCACTACGCCATCTTGTATTCTTTCAGCTTTTGTTATTTTGATAAGTCCTAATTCACCTGTTCTCCTCACATGTGTTCCACCGCATGCTTCAATGTCCCATCCATCAATGTTTACAATTCTGATATTGTTTGTAGGAGCGGCACCCCCTTGATATATTCTAAAAGTGTACTTTTGTTCTGCATCACCGCGATCATATGTTTTTATTATAATGGGCAAATTTTGTCTAATTACCTTGTTAGCAGTTTTCTCAATTTTCTCGACTTCTTCTCTATTCAGAGCAGAATGATGAGTAATGTCAAGTCTTGCATATTTTTCGTCCTTAAATGCGGAGTTCTGCCAAACCCAAGAACCAAGATTCATCCTAGCCGATGTATTGAGTACATGCGTAGAGGTATGATGTGTAGTAATGAGGTTACGCCTTCTATTATTTACTCTTCCATGTACAATTTCGCCTTCAACGAAATTTCCTGCATTTTGCATTTTATGAACTACCACATCTGCTTGTTTTGTAACATCAATTACATTTACGCCCTTAATCTCGCCTGAATCTGGCTCTTGACCTCCTCCACGAGGATAAAATGCAGTTTGATCTAATATGAGGTATTTCTTGTCTACAACCTTGATTACCTTACTTGTGAACTCACGTATTGAAGTATCTTGATAATATAACAACGTTGTAGGTAAAATGTCATCTAAACCGTAAATTGTCTTTTGATTTTTTGACGATGTTTGAGATATATGAAGTTCAGCAAGGTTAGTATAAAAACTGGATGGTATATTCTCTATCGCTCCTACTTCCATCAAAAAGTCTGGAGTGATACCATCAGATTCATACATTCTGATAAGATCGTTGACCGCGAGTTTCTTTTTAGTACTCTTTATAGAAGTTGCTATTGCATTCATCCTTTCCTTTGAACCAACATATCTGCCAGATTCTATATGCAAGATCGTTCTGACATCTTCTCTATGTTCTTCAAGTTCAGGATACATTTGTTTTAAATAGTCAATATGCATATCAGTAATATCTTCAAGTTTTATATTCCAATGAAGTCGCTCTAAAATCGAAAGCGCTCTTCTTAAAATCACTCTCAAATTATAACCCCCACCCACATTAGATGGTAGGGCTCCATCTGAAATCGAAAATAATAATGTCCTACTATGATCTGCAATAGTGTAAATCGCTTCATAAGGAGTAATTATTTTTGCAAGATCATAATAAGATATTTTTAATTCTTTAGCCAAAAGCGATTTTAATGCCTTTATATCACCACCTGTGTCGTCGAGCTTAGTAGATGCTGCTCCAAAGTATTTTGACAGAATATCTGAATTTCCAGAAGTTCCGGTAGTATCAATAAGCCTTTCTATAACCGGACCGAAAGAACACTCATAACTTGTTGGTGTTCCCATTGTAATCCATGAAAATCTCTCTAGTCCTGCACCCATATCGATTACCCTATTGGTCATTCGGCGGTAGTTACTCTCATTTCCTTCAAATTCTGTAAATACAGCATTGCCTAGTTCAAGTCCACATACAAAATATTCTAGTGAATAGCCAAACGCTCCTGCACCCATCCATACATCTTCTACGAAAGTAATTTCTTCTGACTTTATTCCGAATTTACTTGTAAGCAACTCATAGTCAAGGTCGATACATCTATCTTTCCAATAACCACCAGTAATGTCTGCATTACAAGTCTGCCCGATCATGCAAAAACTAGTGTAGTGTCTGCCACTAAGGCCTACATTTTCAATGTCATTGAAACGCAAACACATCTGAGGGACAAGAAGTGGATTTGAAGGTATCTCGAATATTACCTTGTTTCCAGTAGTTCTTTGGAAATCTACAATTGAGGCGACAGTAAAATACAGATCATCACGCCATCTGCATACCACAGGATATCGATTGATAATTGAATGACCAGTAGATCTGAAATATTCCTTTGTATCCTTCCAAGCATTAACATAATCAAGTCGCTTGTCGGTTGGTGGTTTGCCTATGAAACTATATTTTTCGTGGTCCGGACAAAGCGGTCTATCGACAAGGCTCCAAAAGAACTTGCAGCAACTGTTGCATTTCTGTCGTTTAAAACCCATTCTATCAAACAGTGAAACTTTATAGTATCTATCGGGATCGGACGAGAAAAGATGAGCAAGTTCGTTTTTTTCCAACTCTTCTTCCTATCGTCAGCAAAATATAATATTAATGCTTGTTTATGTCGGTATTTATAGTTGATGAGGCATCCATATTGTGATGTCTAAGACGAGAGGAGAAGAGCAGCAGCTAGTTTTAGAAGGAACCGGTTACGACAATTTTATCAATGCTGTAAGATCAAAATCAAGCCAGAAATTTTATCTTGTTGGTTTGCATGGGATCAACGGCTTATAGAAGCAAAAATAATCTCATGGCTTGTAAATATGCGCGATAAAGAATCTTTGACATATATCACTATTCAGTCATATCTATCTGCAGTAATGACTTTTTACAAAATGAACGATATAGAGCCAAGACGCCATAAAATAAATTGCTACCTACCTGAGGAACGCAGGGTGAACGAAGACCGTGCTTATACTCATGAGGAAATAGGCCAGTTACTCCAATTTTGCGATCAGAGAATGAATGCATTGGTTTTGATGCTAGCATCAAGCGGTATGAGGATAGGCGCTGTGCCTGATTTGAAAATAAAACATCTCACAAAAATAGAAAAATATAATCTGTACAAAATAATGGTATATGCAGGATATCCAAAATGGGAGCACTTCACTTTCACCACTCCTGAGGCTGCTAATTCAATGGATGCTTACTTTGACTACAGACAAAGATATGGGGAGAAAATTAACCCGGATTCTCCGGTCATAAGAGAGCAATTCGACATAACAGACATTCTTTCTGTAAAGCAACCAAAGAAATTAACAGCCAAATATTTTGGCGATATGCTAAATGAAACGCCTGCATGCGGGACATGTCGCGTACAAGACGAATCGTCCCTTGTATCTCCATTCATACGCGCAGTATACGTTCGGACACTTTAGCCGAACACCGTGTTGCTGAACAACTTGAGATTGCATTTTTATTCTTATTCCTAACCTACATGTTAAAGAAAAATTATGAGTTTAAAAGCATTGTCTGTATAAATAATAAAGATTAGAAGGTCTAAATATCATACAACGTTTTAAAATGTAATTTACATGCTTAGATCGTGCGAGAGAATTAGAGTTAGCAGGAAAAAAGGCTTTTTAGATTGAACATTCGACTGATTGGTGTTTGCATTTAAGGTATCTAACTCAATCCAATTATACCCGTACTTCATATTTAGCGGGATCTGAACGACTTCCCACTGTAACGTCTTGGTTGATTATTATTCCTGATAGAACCGTGACATTCCATGGTAGTCACGCATTATCTTTTATTTTGATATCAATTAGTTATACCAAGAGTAGCCATGTAGAGGATGATGTAGTGTAATAGTGATGTAGAAGATGAAGGCAAAGCTGGTAAAAACCTCCATTGCTATCTATCAGAGAAATTGATTTTTATTTGGCACTTGATGTAAGGCATCTGCTATCTCTCGATGAAGACAAGTTCCAGTATGTCAGTCTTGAGTGTCACATTATTGTTATACTGTTCAATTATATCACTTAGTCGTAACTCGTATTTTTCATCAACAAGCACATGGTCGTTTTCATCTTTGTCATGTTGGATTAACCAATCACCTATGTCTCCAATGAACCCTTGGTTTATGGCTTTAAGATAGTCAATGGATCTCCTAAACATCTTTGGGAATATCAATACTCCATTGGGCGGTATTATAGAAGAATAGTCTTCAAGTTTGAACATCGAAGAAGAATCGTTCTCCCAAACTCCCTTCTTATCGCCATCTCTAACTGCCCTAGCTATCTCACGTATGTGTTGTCTGTGAAGCAATGGAGTAGACGTGTAAAGTAAAGGATACACTTTTACTTAGCAACAGATTCTTCGTTATGAAGAATAATTACAAAATCACCTCAGAAAGAGCATGATATTTTAGTCATTAGGTTATAGCGAGGCACAAGACATTGTAACGAAAGTAGCCTTTTGGTTTATTACGTGATGCCATATTTAGCATGATCAATTTAAGTATTTAATCGCGTATTATCTCTACTAACGAGAGATAAGGATTTAGTGCGGCTAGAGTTATATGTACATGCATAGTCTGTTGCCCCTGAATTACCAAACAAAATTCTGTTGTTAATCAGATTCCTATTTTTGTCTAATACATTGACGAAAGAGTTCTTTTGTCATAACGTTCATGTAATCTATCTTATTGTAGATGGTATGTCAGGGGCATGGTGGGAAAGTAATAGCCTGACTTTCTACTATCTAAATAATCTACAATCAATTCGTCAAATACAACCGACAATGTTATCAACACAAACAATAGTCACCAAATAGTTTTAGTTAGATACTTGGTAGCAGATATTAACTCTATGGTGGGATTCAAATAAGAAGATGCTTATTTAAGGCGTTAAAGATCGTTTAATATTATTTCGGCAGTCATCTCTTTCCCAAATTCTAGTTTCTTTGTTTTAAAGTTAAAATGAATAGGAGTATATTCCATCTTGTACTTTATTCCCTTTATAGATGCCATGCTCATTTTTCCTCTACTGATTGTAATCTTAAAAACAATAAGTTACATATCTAAATAATAATCTCACATTAAAACTGATAGGTCTGCTCTAAGAAAATAGTCGAACTATGTAGCGGAAACCTATTGAGATCTGATATTTATTTTATATCATGGCGATGGCTATTATCAATGGCAGAATTCCCTTTGTTATAATGCTATCATTTTCAGCACTAATTATCTTAATAGTTCCTTTACCAAGTTTTGCTGATAGAATATTTACAATACGTCAATATACTACTTTAGCTGTAGGGTGTGACCTTAATAGCAGAGATGATTTTATTGGCACAACAAAAATACTTACGTACGATCAACCAACTAAACTCATATTTAATTGCGAAAGGTCTGGAGGAGATGTTGACATGAAAAAAGGTGAAAGCATAGCTCTGCAGTGCTTGCATGATAATCCTCTTACTACACCAAAACATGTAAAGATGAAAGCCGGAGAATTGTTCTATATTTTATGCAATGTAAAACAGAGCTTTGGTTGAACCTTCCTATCTATGTCATAGCCTAAATTTAATTCTAACACAAAGTTATGTTATCATGTTGTATTGATCTTCTTCCACAGTATGGACAATACCTTGCATCATTTCTAGTTGATATCCCGATTACTTGGAATTTTATTTTACAACTAGTACATACAAATGTTGCTGCCATCATGGATAATGCTATTTACAACCTTAGAATTGCGTACTAATATATTGTGTATAATAAGGACCTTGATGGAGTGTATATGCCATTCTGTGACTCTGCACTTGCTTTTCTATACTACGATTCCTTTTGACGAGCACACTCCATGCATCTAACAGCACCATCACAATTGGTGTTATGATCATAGAGCAACCATTAGCTGCAATTATTTACGATTGAAAGTTTAACGCATCTCTTCTTTATTTGGTTCCCATAAAGCGCATATTCCATGTAGTGCTATTTCACCAGAGTTTTGACCATATACATCTGGTCCTTCATCTGTTACTATGGCACAATGATTTGGTTTCATGAAATATATGCAATTATAGCAGAAATATCCTGTATGATGATCCGAATCTTTGAATTCTTCCATTTCCATATATCTAGCTGT
>JBKPMK010000461.1:0-4542 GCA_046732115.1 Thermoproteota archaeon | reverse complement strand
GTGGTTTAAAGATAAAAATGGACATATCCTAGAATCTAAAAACAGGATACATAGGCTATTATATTGTCCTCTGTGCCAAAAACTAATATTTAAAGTAGAGTGTCAGAAACTAAGACAAGATAGAAATGGCGATTTATATGTGGTCAAACGCTATCATTATGATAGATTATCAAAAATACAACGTGCTGAACGTAAAGAAGAAAGGGAAGTAAAAAGATTGAGGGAATTACCTAATGCAGAGTTAAGCAGAATAGTGCATCATGTTTTGTGATCTATTCTTGAAGGATATATCATCTTTTGAATTTGGACGAAACCTAAAATTATAGCTGCAAGACTTCATAGAATTAGACATTTAAGGATCAATACAATGGTTATAATTTCTTAAATGCCTCGTTAAAACATGCTTATTTTTTTTCTACGATCATTAAAAATCCATTTTGTTACTATAATTATTCCCACGACTGGAAAACTTGCTATAAATAGATACGGAAAAATAGCAATATATATTGAAGGATAGAAAAGATCCATTTTAGAACACCATATAGGAAGTTTAGTCTGCAATTAACGTATTTCGTATTCTAGTTACTCTCGTCTCCGCACAGTGATTCGTTTTCATAGCATAAGTGAAAATTTCAAATCTGTCCAACATATCATTGTGTCGCCCTTTCTAAAGGCTCCCAAGTACCTATTTATATTCTTTGTCAGATCCAATAACATATAAAAATAGTCCTTGTCAAATCCATTGTCAATTGGAAATTACCGTTCTCTATTGAGAGCGAGTAATAAAATCGTAATTGGCTATTGAAGAAGTATGACATTGAACGCTATACTCTACTGATAGTTGCTAAGATGATAATATATTAGAGTTAGGAGTATAAGTGGGCATAATATTGTTAACAAACACAAATACATCATAAAGCCATCCATATCCTTTGGTTGCAATCAGAACTACAACAAAACTAAAAGTTGGTTTCAGAGTATAATAATCCAGTCATGTTCCTTATCCATTATTGTTCATAAGAGCTACCTATTTGAATTCATTATAAAGCTTATAAAAAGTTGCATTTCAAGCAAGTGTGTTTTCATAACATATTACTGATAGTCATAGGGTGCGGGAGGTGGGATTTGAACCCACGAATCCCTAAGGAACAGGGTTATAGGAACCGCTATTTCCTGGCTCATTCTAAGCTTCGCACTCCAAATCCCATTAGAGACCTGCGCCGTTGGCCAGGCTTGGCAACCCCCGCAGATTCTAGTTATCTATATTTGATGCTAAATTTATCTTTTATACTAACGTACTATCATGAAGAGACTATAAAATGGATAGTGAAAATATTATACATATTATTATTAATTTCGCAGATTGTCATGATAGCGTTAAAACAGTTGGATAATATTTGCTTTAACGTATATTTCGAAAAATATATGTAAAATTGCAGCATATTATTATTACAATTTTCTTTTGTAACTGATGATCAAATTGAAAGCCTTTCTAACGCTTAGTTATAGTATAATTAAATCTGGTTCTTTACGCATATGAGCTGATTGTGATAATTCTTAAGGTTTAAAGCATGCTACATTACAAGAAAGGGTAATGCCTAGCGCAATACTGAGTATGTATATCTCTGGTTCGTCTTTGTATAGATATATTGACTCGAGGTATCCTTTTGAATCGGATAGTTACTTTGCTGTTGCTATATGTTAAACCGAATTTTAAATTTTGAGTGAAAATGACGAAAATTTCAAGAGAGGATAATAGACTATTTGGAACTAATGGTATCAGAGGAATTTTTGGAAAAGATCTGACGGTTGATTCTATTATCGATGCTTGTTACTCACTAGGAACTTACTTTGAAAAAGGTCCAATTGTAATAGGATATGATGGCAGAGATTCAAGTCCAGTCATATCGAAGTTAGTTCGATCTACTATCAACTCAGCAGGTTTAGAAGTTGGTAATGCCGGTCTTGTACCTACTCCTTGTCTACAATATGCAGCAAAACGCTTAGATTATAATGGTGGAATAATGATTACTGCATCACATAATCCTCCTGAGTATAATGGATTAAAGGCGATCGCTAACGATGGTGTGGAAATTTCAAGAGAGGATGAACTAAAGGTACAAGATATCTATATCTCAAAAAATTTTTCCAGAGTTAATGGATTTGCTAGAGATTTTATTGATCAATCCATAATTGATTCATATATGGAGGCCGCGCTGGCACTAGTGGATGTACAAAATATCAGGTCTCATAAATTCACTGTAGCTATTGACTTAGGTAACGGTGCCCAGGCAAAAGTTGCTCCGTTAATATTAGGACGATTAGGTTGTAAGGTCATCACAATCAACGGTAATATAGATGGTAATTTTCCAGGCCGGGGGCCAGAACCAACGATTGACAATCTGCATCTCCTCTCCAGCATGGTAACCCATTCAATGGCCGATGTAGGGGTTGCTTATGATGGTGATGGCGACCGCAGTATGTTCTGCGATGAAAAAGGAAATCCGCATGGCGGAGACAGAACTGGTACATTATTAGTCAAACACTTACTAGAAAATAAACATGCGAGAGCGGAAATCGTTTGTCCACTTAATACTACCATGGCTCTTTCATTAGTAGCCAAAGAGGAGGCTGCAAACTTGATTTATACAAAAGTTGGAAGTGTCGAAGTGTCTAGAGAAATGGTGAAGCGCAAATCTCTTATAGGGCTAGAAGAAAATGGCGGATTTATGTATGGTAAACTAAACGAAGTTAGAGACGGCATAATGACAACTGCGCTTATATTGGACACCCTTGCCTTAACTGGTCAGAAGTTGTCCGGCCTACTTTCCTCTCTGCCCTCCACGTTCCAGTACAAGTCCAAGTTTAGCTGTCCTACTAAGCAAATTGCAGAGGACGTAGTAGGTGAGTGTTTGAAACATGGTAATCCTAAAAGGATCGAAACCCTAGACGGTGCCAAGATATGGGTAGATGAAGAGACATGGATTATGGTCAGACGAAGCGGAACTGAGCCCTTGGTTAGAATATATGGTGAATCAACAGATAAATTGCTCTTGAATTCAAAAGTAGAAGAATACAGCCGCTTAATTAAAAATAAAATAAGTAGCAGCTAATAACCGGACTTATAGACAACATTTTTAAAACGCCTACTCTTCTCTTACAGAAGTACAAAGATGATCCCCCAGGGTGACGAAAGATATTATGAGTAAACCATATTACGTGAAATTTGAAACTCCAAAAGATATAGTAAATGCTGTCTATGAAGCAATACGCTTAGCTAAACAGAGTGGTAGAGTGAGAAAAGGAACTAACGAAACTACAAAAGCAATAGAACGTGGTTCAAGCAGACTGGTTGTTATTGCAGAAGATGTAGAACCCCCAGAGGTAGTAGCACATTTGCCAATTCTCTGTGAGGAGAGAAATGCAGCATATGTTTTTGTACCAAGTAAGCAGCAACTGGGCACTTCCCTTGGTATAGACGTTGGCTCTGCTGCTGCTACTATTTTGGAGGCTGGCGAAGCCCAGCATATTATAGAACAAGTTGTCGACTCAGTTGCAACAGCGAAAGGTAAAAAAGGTTAGAGAAAATGAGTAAGAACGTTGAGGAGAAGGTTGTTCCTGCAGAGGTTATCCAAATAGTGGGCAGAACAGGTATTGCTGGTGAGGTAATACAGGTTAGGGTTAAGGTATTGGAAGGCAAAGACAGAGGTCGCATTCTAACTAGAAATGTGAAAGGATCTATTAGAATGAACGACATTCTAATGCTCAGAGAAACAGAGCGAGAAGCTCGGAAGATAAAGTAGAACTTATCCTAGGTGAAACAAGAATATGAGTAAGACAGCAGCATCTCTACGCAATTGCTATTTCTGTGGCAGAAGGATAGTAACAGGTAAAGGAACAATGCTTGTAAGAAATGATGGTTCCATACAATGGACATGTTCGAACAAGTGCAAGAAAAATCTTCATAAACTAAAACGTGACCCAAGAAAGATGAAATGGACAAATAAATATGTAAAGGGCGGCATTAAGGTAAAGAAATAGCAATGATATGGATACCGAAGAAACTCTGATAGTAATTAAGCCGGATGGCTTTAAGCGCAATTTAACCGGAAAGATCCTCACACGATTAGAGGATAAAGGATTCAAGATTAAAGATTTAAAGCTATTTAACTTCACGATACTAAAGGCAGAGGAATTTTATTCGTCCCACAAAGGGAAACCGTTTTTCGACGAGCTGGTATCATTTATTTCATCCGGCCCGGTGGTGGCCTGTATTCTGGACGGAAATAATGCAATTAGTACAGTTAGGCTTCTAATAGGATCGACTAAATCATTTGAGGCTATACCAGGCACCATAAGAGGTGATTTTGGGCTTGGTATAACAAATAATATTATTCACGCATCTGACTCATCTGAAAGCTTCATAAAAGAGTCTAGAGTCATTTTCAGTTAGGTGCAACTCCGACAGCCAGTAGTAGTAGTATTGGGTCATGTAGACTCTGGGAAAACTTCATTGCTGGATAGGATACGAGGTACTGCAGT
>JBKPMK010000460.1:0-5543 GCA_046732115.1 Thermoproteota archaeon | reverse complement strand
TCCATGATGATACTTGCCGAGAATCTCTTCTTCACTTATTAAAAGCCATAATACTTTACCATCATAAGCATCAGCAACGTATTTTGGAATCCAAAATTTGTCTTTTTTTACAGTTCCTTTTTCCAAGCGTAAAAAGTTCTGAGACACCTCTTTGATCTCACCGAGATCTTTCCCATCATTGCTCTTTACCTTTTTACCTTTTATCGTAGCCCATAATATAGTTGGCCCTTCTCGGCTACTGCTACTACTGTTAGATGCCATTTATTATCACTGTTATCGTACCGTACTTGTACTACCTATTATTATTTACCGCCAAATAACTTTCCGATTACTGGAACTTTGGCCAGTGGATTTGCTGAGGTATTGTTCCCTGTCTGATTGCCGCTGCTGCCTCCTGATGACGGTGATGCTGCTGTCTGATTAGTTGGTGAAGATGTTGTTTGTGGCTGTTTAGCCGCAGTAGTTGCATTCGTTGAAGTTACATTGAGTGGTGTGCTTGTTTGATTAATTATCGTAGTCGTTGCTTTTCCAGTAGGAGTAACACTTGTCTTGTTACCCACAGAAGGTAATTTTGCTTGACTACCTGGAGGTGGTGACGGCCAGTTGCACGTTTATGGATTAGTATAGCTATTGTACTGTACTCTTGCTACCTATTATATCTATAACTTTAGCATCTTTGCCAAACTGAATTGATAAAGTTCTTGCTGTTTTAGTATTATCTGTCTCTTTAAAAGTTGCATCTTTTCCATCTACATGTACTCTAAATGGTGCATCTGCATTACCTTCTTTTTTATTATCAACTACATCTCGTGGTATTTGAATTGTTAAGTTTCCATTATTGTCAACAGCACCAGCAGAAGAAGCAGAAGAAGTAGATACTGGCGAAATTATCGCATTAAGTGTTGCCCTACTTTTATCTAATACCACACCTAAAAGCTTACCTGTAGTTATTATGTATTTTATAGGAATGCTTTTACCATTTGGGAGTGAAATGTTGGTTGTCTCTCCAAACCCAGCGTTAGTATTGGAGCCCTGAGCATATGCTGCCTTATGCAAATATATAGTAGATACAAAAGTTGGCGCCAGTAAGACTGATACTACCAGTATAGATACAGTCAAAATGGATGGAGATAGTTTTCTTGTGAATTGCACTTTTTATTCTAATAGGCTTGTGGACTATATAGTTTTTTAATGTTTACAGTTAACGTACACAATTTATCAGTTTTATATTATCTTATTAGATGAAATCTTATTTACATCAAAGATTAACTAAATCCTGGGAGGTATAGGCTATTGATCCTTACCAAAATATTTGGGTAGCGTGTTATATATTTTTGCTTTGACAGAATTTTTTATTAGGTTTAGAAACAATATGTATATTGGATTATGAGCAGTAACACGAATGACGATTCTGCATATGAATCATCTCAAGACCACAGTGATAAAGAAAATGGTGAAGAACATAACTCACTAATTCCTGGTAAGGCTAAAGAAATAGGGGAATCACTCAAAGAGAAAGTCAGATCCATTGGCAAGAAAACAGAAGAGAAAACAAAGGAGCTTAAAGATAAATCCATGCAGACCACTGGTATTGGTCCTGCAAAGGATGCACATGACATTCAGGCTCTTGGTACTACCAGACTTGAAAAGGTAACTGCAGACTTTGAAAGTACAATGTCTGAAATAGAAAATGAAGCAGATTATGAAATGCAAGAAAAGCAATTAACAGCCTATAAAAGGCTACTAGAACAACAAATGGATGTCATTGATTCTAGATTAAAGATGGTAAAGCACATTCAATAATAAAAAAAGGCCGTCCCTTTATCGTTATATAAGAAAATATGCCAATCATCTACTTTTTTTCTTGAGTTGAGATTTGGTTTTGGGCGATGTTTTACTAGATCCAGATCGGTTTATATTTTGTTTTTTTATGTAGGATTCAGTGTTGGCAGTAGAAGCTGTTATTTGTTCAGGAGGTTCTTCTTCAGCCGTAGTTATTAGTTGTGGCTTGTTGTTTGATCGGTTGTCGGCATCACTAGTAGTGGCAGCGATTATTTCTGGTAATTGTGGCTCTTGCGATGAAGGCAACTCAGGTTCTTTGACAACTCCTAATTGTTGTTGTTTTTCTCCTATTAGCGAATGCTTTTCGGTTGTCGTAATATCATTGGTAGTACCAACAACTGGTTTTTGTATTGAGTCTTTTAACTTGGCGGCCAAATCTCTTCTTGCTATAAGAAGGTCACGTTGTTGCTCAATTAACTTTAAAAATCCTGAGTATACCTGTTCTTGTTCTTCATATGTTTTTAATTTGATCCCAGATAAAATATCATCAAAGGAACTTGTAAATTGAGTAGCCAGACCACCCATTTTTGATATCTTTTCTGCATCTCTGTTTGCTTGTTTTTCCTCCATAACTTCTTGTATTTGCTTAATCTTTTGTTTTGCTACCTTAGTGCCTGAAATTACCAGGTCTTTGAATTCGTTGACTGCAGCCTTTAGCTTGTTAGCAATTTCTTCTTCATTAATATCAACTCTAGAAAGCGATGTTTTTCTTCTTCTTCGCTGAATCTCTTCTTCAACCGATACAATTTGAGTATCTGTTCTTGTTACTCGTACTTTGTTCGTCTCTTCCTCTTCTTTGGATCTTGCCTCAGATATTATCTGTACAATACCTCTTTCTTCATACTCAGATGGAGGCGTAGTTCGCATACAATAGTCTTTAGCTTGTTGTTCTGTTATATCGAAAAATAATATCTCGTCAGTATATCTTTTAATGTGAGATTTTGGAATGTAGAATTTTTCTTTATTTATAGTTCCTCTTTCAGTAACTATGAATGGCTCAAATAGTCCTTGAACCTTTCCAAGATCTGCGTTATCCATACTTCTTGCTTCCTGGCCTACTATATTATTCCAGTTTATGATTATATTGTTATCAACTTCGCGTTCCATGCTAAGCTACTATGTATGCTATATAGAATTTAACTATAACTTAGGCTGCTTTATAGTGGATAAGTGTCGCACTATCAAAAATATATAATGAACTTTTAATCACTACTATACAATAATCAATCAATATCAATTAATTTCGTTTCAGTAATTCGGTTTTATGATTTGTGGAATCGTATCTTTATACTCTTTTTGCTTTTTAGATAGTACTTCATGCAGACAGTACGATACTTCTGATACATCCAAGAAATGCTCCCGTATCGAACAACAAATTCTGCCACTACTTCGTTTCTTATTTCGGGGTAACTGTAAAAACCCGTATTAGGATAGTTGACGTATTGTCAGACAGCGAGCTTCGAGCAATGAAGAGGTACTTTGCCCTAGTCAATCCAATGCATATTCATTCTTATTCTAAATATGCGCTAATTTGTAAATAATATATCTAATAGCTAATGGTACAGCAACTAGAACTATAGAAGTAGTTATACTTACTTTTTGAGATATTGAAACTAATAGAAACAGAAATACTATAATAATTATAAATGCCGTAAAAAATAATCCAAATAATTTTCTAAAATTAACTTGTGACATGTTCTCGCCAATCTGAAAGTTTTGTACACACCATTAGTAGCTGGCAAATAAACCTTGTATAGGTAAATGCTTCCCCGAACTCCTCATTTTTCATTCGGGGGCACCCTTGACCACTAAAAATGCTGCTACTTTAACTAGTATTCGTGGTGTTTGGAGAATCATAGTTGGTTAGAGTTGGTTCTCCTTCTGCTAACATTTACTAGGGGAAATGTAAATGACGATATATAAGCGAATTGGCTAGACTGAACATCAGAGTGATTTATTTATCATCATGTAAATATGGGCTCATAGCTCCTTAGATCGTAAATTATGTTATTCGATCATTGAATTTGGTAATCTTATTCATCTGCAAAATCGCTCGATCATTAATCGTGCTTCTAGCAGTACGTGCTTCTTGCATAAATCCGAAACTTAAAGCAGCCGCAATTAATGCACTTGCAAGGACGATAGCCACCAAAGTTTTGTGATTCATACCTACTGTTGGATATTGATGACTTCCATTCTTTTCCATTTTCCATTTGACATGTATTTGGCAAGCATTTGAACGGCATTTGACATGGCTAACGCTCACTTTATAGCTTTGTTATAGTATAATTATATATGGAATGCCTGCCCCAATAAATGAGATTGTTAAAAGAAGAGTTGTCCAGCAATGGCTAGCGGGGGAAGCCCGCGAAAAGATTATTGCTGATAATGACATTGGAGCTGGAACTTGTATCAATAATAGTTGATGAGTATAAAGCGGGACTTGATAATTTCGATCTTGATTCATTTAGAGAATTAATCCTGGAGGCTAGAAAACGAAGGATGACCCCAGCTGATCTAGCTTCATTTTTTAATTTGTACAACTTCTTCAGGAATTCGGGGGCAAAGGAAAATGAGATTGAGTCATTCATTACAAATATTAATTCTGGCTACATTCCCCCGGGTAAAGCAATTGAGGTAATAAATCAAATACATGAGATTACGAAATCAGAATCTGTTTCCCCCGAACAACTACCTGGTTATGTGAAGCAAAAACTAGAAGAGAAGCAAAAAATTGATCAAGAGATACAACATGCTGATGCTACACTTCAAAGCAAGAATGTGACTATTGTGGCTATGAATGAATATCTAAAACTAAGTGAAGAACTAGAAAAGCATGGACTATCTGCAAAGGATACTGATAAAGTATTGAATCTTCTGCTGAACGCTAGAGAATATCAATTTGATGCTAAGAAAATTGCGGGGAAGCTGCGTGGCATATAACGGCTAGAAGAGAAAGAAAAGCAGCTTAGAGGTAGATGCGAAATATTCACAAAGCGGATAGCAAAGTACAAAAACATACTGCCGCTAGTCGAAGAGATTTCGGCTTTGCAAATTGGTGTTGAGGAGCTAATAGCATTTAAGATTGCAATAAATGAAGCAGTAAAATACTATGACTTATCTCCCTTGGCTGCTACTTTACGACTAATCGATGACATAAAAAAGTATAATAAAATAGACGGACTCAAGAAAGAGTTGTCTTCGTTGTATATGCAAAAGTATACAGTTGATCAAGTTTGCTTCAGCCAAAATAAATCTATGATAGCTATGCTAAATCTGCAAAGCCAGGGAGTAACAGAAGAGCAAATAATATCATTGAGTAACATTCTGATAGGAAATCAATCGAGCTTATAATCTAGGTCTTTGATTCAAGTGTCATCATCCATTCTAATGCTAACTCTTCTATGGATCAACATTGAAAAGTAAGCGCAGGTTTACTTTCGATGTTTTGAGAATTCTATTTCAAGTCCACGTTTATCTTCCATTGCTATTGCATATTCTTCATCTTTAGCTAATGGTATTAGTGAAACACTCTTGTTCTTGCATAGCGGACATATCTTCTGCTGCTGAAGGCTATAGTTACTATTGCTGCTGTTGTTATCTGCTTTTTGAAATATCGTTGCACACCAAAAACATGATTCACAAATAGCAAACTGACGTTCATATTCATAAAGTGGTCTTGTTGTTATAATATTGGATAA
>JBKPMK010000459.1:0-2905 GCA_046732115.1 Thermoproteota archaeon | reverse complement strand
TGCAGACTATGCAGATAGGATAATAGCACCTACAATACAAGAATCAGTTAAAGCAAGTGTTGCAAAGTTCAATGCAGAAGAGTTGATAACAAAGAGGGAGACCGCAAAGGCTGTAATAGCCCAAGCTATTCGTAACACTCTCTCTACTAGAGATATAACAGTCGAAACCGTATTTATAACTGACTTTAAATTCTCTGAAGCATTTGCGAATCAAGTTGAATCAAAAGTAGTAGCCTATCAAAAATACTTGACTGAACAAAATAATCTGAGAGCTGTACAGGTAGTAGCTAATCAGACAGTAGTTCAAGCTCAAGCACAAGCAAGATCAAATGTTGCTAGGGCAGAAGGAGAATCACAAGCAATTAAAGTTATTACAGACCAATTAAGGCAAGACCCACAATATCTACAATGGCAATCAATTAATAAGTGGAACGGACAAATGCCATATGCTCTTGGAAGTGGGGGATTTCCTTTCTTCCAATTGCCATTACAACCACAACAACAGCAACAACAATTGTCATCGCAAAATCAAACTAACCGATAGCTCTGCTTTCGTTGACATATAACATGTAATCAAAGTCCTTGATACTTGCAATTCATGAGCTATTTCTCCATGGTTTAAGCCTCTGGACCCGTAGCTCAATTACCTTGGATCTTCTCCATTCCAATTGGTCAGATTTTTCCCTCACAAATATTACAAATATCAGACTTTTAGCTTTATCGTTATCAACTGCGATAGGCCTTTTTTAGTCAGGTAGTACACCAGTTTACATCTTATCAGTTACTGTTTGGTATTATAGAGGATACGACATTAACTTGGCTACTGCATTTTGCTTATGATATGTAGCTACTACAATATATTGTCCTAATGCACCGTCAGGTGGAACGGATACACTAGATGAAGAAAAGAACCCGTTCTTATCTGGCTCGTAGAATGGAAAAGAAGAAGTAAACGGTATAAACAATTTAGCTGGCAACGATATTGCAATAAGCTAAAATTGTAGACGCGGCCAAAACAGTCATCGAACTAAGTTTCCATGCCTTTTGCAGAAAAATCCTGAGACAGAAGAAATAACTTTGAATCAAGCAATAATCACGGCTTAGACTTATGCTGTCATATATAACCATGCTCACAACTAAGACCTAAGAAAGATAAGATTGACCAAAATAAGACGGTATTACAAGTAGCCAAAATAAAGATTGGAGTATGAAGTTATCTTAAAGAAAGGATATGGTTCAAAAGTTGATTCTTCTCATTAATCGGCAAACAAGTTAGATATTCTTAATATAGTACGCTCCATAATAGGAAATACTGAAAAGAGATAATAAATGGAGCTTAATAGCCAACGGCTAAAGCAAGCTATCCTTGCTGCTTTGGCTGACACAGATATGGTAAAAATCTTAGATTGTGCAATGTTTAAAGATAAATGTGTTAACGATATAATAAAAGAGTGTGATATACCACATACTACAGCATATAGAAAAATCAATTATCTGCTTGACCAGGGATTAATTGTGTGTACTAGAATCGAATTTACTGAAGACTGCAAAAAGTTTAGCTTATTCAAAAGCGTATTCAAATTACTGAATGTCAAATATGAACATAGCAATCTAGTAGTACAAGGAGAATATAATATAGATCCAATAGAAAAAATTTCACAAAAACTATTTTCACTTTAATAAAAATATCATGTGTATTAAAATGTAATATAAGTCGTACAATTATTTTGTTTATTTTGTATGTCTATTCGGACACGTTCAAGTAATGATATGGTAGTTATTGGTCAAAGTTATCTACCAATCTATGCTGGCTTTTTTGAAAATAGGAAAACCTCAACCATATCATTATGCTAAAGAAAATCATGGATATAACATGAATTTGTAATCCAATATACCGCAGATTCTCAGATATAAACAACAAGCCATTCTCTTGCAGAGAATTTGCAATTTCTCCAATAATCCAAATCATAATAAATATAGAAATTTGCGATTGAAAAGTCTTGACACTTTTAGTTTTAAACACTATCCACATAAATATACTTAAAGACACCAAAAGTAAAGGCAGAGTTAGATTCTGTGAATAATTTATAACATATTCTAAAGAACTCATATATAGTTAAAGTCGCCTTTTTGTTTTTTTAATATAGCCAAGGAATTAGGATACAGTATCCTTACCATCAGAATTGCAAACAGCACAAGTATTATAACAGAAAATGGCTCGAAAAATCCCTCTGCAATTAAAGTATAGCCAAAAAATCCAAAAATATGATAAACACCATGTATTGCGATAAATATAGTCAACGTTACTGTCATTAGTCTTATCCTTGATTTGTTACCAGTCTTTATGTTTATGCTAATATATATTGGGATTATTGCAGCGCTAAAAATAGCAATAGTGCTGATGAGATGAAGGAGATTAACTTGAATCAATGGGAATTTCTATATGTCTTTAATGAAACATGATATGAAAAACTATCGGTAAAAGGGCTAATTGTTAAGACAACAAAATGGACTAGATTCAGTAGCTCAAAAAATACATTTTGAATTGAAAGTCTGTGTAGTTATAGCAAAAAATAGATGTTAATTAGTTTTAAATAATGTTCTATGAGCCAGATACAACTTGTATTGTTCCTTTCATTGTAAATGGATGATACGCACAATGATAACTTATTTATGGTTTCTCATTCTCCTCAAATATCTTTAATTGTATGTTTATTTTCTTATCCTGATTATTTGATTTAGTAGAATCATTTCTTGCTTGCAATGATCTCGCATTATTTCTTTCATGTAGGATGTAGCTTCATTTTCAGTCTCAAATATTGCTTGTTCTGCAAAGAAATCTTCTGAATCATACAAATGTAACAGGAAGAAATATGTAGCAAATTAGACTCATATCAAGTAAATT
>JBKPMK010000458.1:0-4209 GCA_046732115.1 Thermoproteota archaeon | reverse complement strand
AGATGTGTATAAGAGACAGGTATCCAACAAGAAGAAGCTTTCGATAACTACAAACAATCTTTTGTAGCTAAAACAATGAAATATCTCAAATAAATGATAAATCTCCCGTTTATCTATTAACATAGAGTAGGAGATATTGTTATCTGAATAAAGAAGGCTGGCTACAACTGTTAATTGCAAATTCCTGAACAACAAGAACTACTACTATTTGATAATCAAAGAAATCAATGGAAATCAAGTGACGTCTTACAATGGCTTTTAGACAGGTACAAGAAATTATGTTCTAAAGAAACAAGAAGAACAAAAATACTTGCTATTTGCAATTTTGATGCATATTCTGATAAGCTGAATTTTGTTTTTGGAGAAGCACATTTGGGTGGTAAGATATGCGCAATTTATCTTCCAAGGCTAAGACAAGAATTCTATGGACTAAAACCGGATAAATCTCTCTTCTATCAAAGAATAGTCAAGGAAGCAGTACATGAATTAGGACATGCTTTTGGTTTGAATCATTGTGAAAATATAAAATGTGTGATGTATTTTAGCAATTCATTGTCAGACACTGATATAAAGACAAATCACCTGTGTAATGTATGTAAATGTCATTTGGTATAATCCTTCACAAATATCCAACTGTTAGCATGTGTTCAATTTACAGCTGCTAACTAAATTAATTGTAGATTACTTTAGGACCCACCTTTGTAAAGCCTTGTACCACATCTAGGACAATAGTTTCCTGTTGAGGCCAATCCACAAGTAGGACATATGACATGTGAGTTCTGCCTGGTTCTGAAGAAGAACCTTGCCAATGGGATAAAAAATATAATTGGTAGAAAGAAAAAGTAAATTCCCAATTGAAAGAGAAAATATGAAATCGCCAGAGAAATTGCAGCTATAATAATAGTTAAAGGCCATCCAGACCATTTCATAATATTTGATACTCGATTTTCATCAATTAAACTTCATGACTATTTAAAGAAACTATAAGGTGCTTCGTCATCAATGGCATGTATTGGTAATTGCTTAAAGGAATGTTATTATCTAACTTCTATCAATTAGCATAGAGCAGCTCTTCTTTACTACTGCCACTGCTATCATTTACACTTCTCTTTTTTCTTCTATTACGTAACTTTCTTACCTCTTCCAATATTTCTCTTAACTTTTCTTCTGAAAGTTTTGATATTCTTTCATCACATTCTAAACCCTTTGCATCAAGAACTTGTTCAGTTAAATTAATAATCTCATCTTTATGTTGACGTTCTTCTTGTGTTAAGAGATTATTGCTCATAAAGCGTATGAATGCAAAGTCACATTTTGTATCTAATGGGTATTCCTTAATCTCTTAAATATCAAAAACTCCTGTATCGCTACTTCTGTTAGCAGCATCTTCTTTATTCTTTGGATTAATTGCTTCTATTTTCTTTGCCAATTCAACAACCTTTGGATTGGAAAGCATTTGGTTAAATTGTTCTAGCTCTGAGCAATCTCTAATTATTATTCCCTTTTTTCTTGTGAAAGTTGACCCAGTGGTAGTAGTATTTGTTGGGTTTACTTCTATAGCTATGGATGATGGATTTTGTTTGGAGGCAGGTAGTTTCAATAGAGATACTCCTTGTATGCTAGTAAGCTTCTTTTCCCAGTTTTGGCCTTCTCTTAAGAATTGAGCTAATTTATTGTTAATATCTAAGGTCATAATGTATATGTCACATCTACACTTACATTTTGTCTATTTTAAATTTGAAGTGGAAAGAAATCATGACAAAATCAAAGACGATGTTATAGCCCAGCTATCAGACCAAAATTGAGGTATAGTATAAAGACGTTACTCTTCAAGCATAAGAAACCACTGCTATAAGATAGTAAGTAAGAATATTTGCCAAACTAATAGATTGTACAATTATCGCACTTGCTTGAGAATATCTACAATTCATCAGGCAATTATAATGCGAGTAGGCCATAGCAAAAATAACAAAACAAAGCTAAATAGGAGATTATGCGGCTGTCCTACCTGTCATAAATCCAGATACGTTGCTCTATCATCAACTATCAAAAACAACAACCATTATCATTATCGTGAACTTTACTGTCATTTATCCAATATTTCATTTTCATAGTTACTTGGCATAAATTCGTGTGATAATTATTGCATGATATTTTAAAGCAATTTCCTTTGTATACTCGCTTGCATCGACACATACATCATATATACCATATTGTGATTTTTCTATGCTATGGTACATTAGATAGGTTACAGCTTGTAATGTCAGTAAGAAAACAAAGTCGACAAGATGAATTCAAGTACCAGGTAACACTTCTTTCATAACTACTGTAGCTCACTTACATGCAGTCGTATTCAAGCTTTCAAGATACGTATATCAGCAATTATCGCTTCTATATTGGCCAATTGTAGATACACCTGAAAAATTTTACAATATATAGTAAAAATTCACAAAAATCTCATGAACATCTTATGTAATATTTTGTCCTTAATATTGTCGGTAATGTGACATATTATGAACTTTTGTCTAATATTAGGTCAAATGTATTATGAAAAATTATATTCAAAGCATATAGATGTACTAGGCGAAGTAGCAATTTTCATAACACATCAATAACTTAACATGATTAAATATACTATCCATAAAAAGAAATTAGAGCTTTGGACCAATGCCGATAAAACAGAATATGCTATTTATCTAACAAGCAATACCAATAATAAAAATAGTAATAAGAATAGCTACAGACATAGCAATGACGAGTTACTTATCAATACTAACCGTGATGGAAATTTACTGTATACCCAATTGCTTGATGAGTCTGATTACCTTGACGATTTAAAATATGATTGGAAATACACATTAGAACAATGGATTGACAATGAAAGAAACAAACATCTCATAACAACGGCCGAACTCCAACCATTTCTTCCTGATGAGAATTTTGTCACACAGAAACAAATTTGCGACGCTGAACATATCAGCAATTATCGAAAAAAACAAGATGCAGATAAAGAAAAAAAAGAAAATTCTGCAAGGGATAAAATAGATATATATAAAAACCTAAGGAAGTACAAGGTCCTAAGAAAAAATAACAATAAGAAAATAAAATGTCACTTTTGCAAATTAGAGTATCTAAATAATAAGGATAGAACAGAACATGAACTAGCGTGGCACTCTAATAAAAGCAAGGGAACGGCCCATTAGCTGTATCCTTATATGATATCAAAAATGGTACTCTCTAACAAATGGCAAGGTCCAGTAATGATAGCATTACCAAATAAATCATGGAAATGGTGCTATGTACATAAGCAATACTCGTAGATATGGCTTAGCTAATTGAAGTACATTGTCCATATCTTGATATTTTTATTTTCTTGGTCGTCTCTGCTCGTTTTTGTTCTCTTAACATTGTATTACTAAAATTCCTTGGTCTGTTTCTTAGTTTATATCCACAACATGGGCATCGTATTCCATTGCATTTTATGAATATTTCACATTCCTGACAACGTTTATGTCCATAAATATAACGACCTGAAACTTTATGACGTATACATATTCCTTTGCAAGTCATTTATTATTACTACAACTTCTTTAGTGATTCAACAGATGATGAGCTATTGTGGATTATTAATATTAGATAACCAAGTTAAGCCAGGTTTTTAATATATTCTATGCATATTTCTGATACCCACTATATCATAGGGCACTAGTAAGCTAGTATATCCTCCAAGCTCTATGACTGGTAGGCTGAAGCAGCGGGTTGTTCCATCATTTCCGCTGCTTCTCTAAACTAAGTATACTACATCTTCAGCAATACTGACCTACAAAATTAGGGCTAACGTTATTAGATTAAAGACAACAATCACATAATATATGAATAAAGGTAATACTAATATTAAGCAAGACAAGGATGAAGAAGAACAGAGAAGAGTCAAACAGTTAAACCAAGAAATTATGTTTGTTTTTGAGAAACATGCCGCATCTTTCTCACATGCTTCAGCATCTTTACTTAGCGTATTGCATTTTATTTCAGAAAGGTACGGAAAGGCACATCCGGAGAATAGAAAGATAGTATTAGATTATTTTAAAGCAGAGTTTGACAAATTTTTGAAAAAATTTGCTGAACAACAATAATGATAGAACGTATAACTAAATTACAACTAACGCCAAAGTAACAAACTAGTTGATTGACTCACTTGCTGTCAGGCAC
>JBKPMK010000457.1:0-3970 GCA_046732115.1 Thermoproteota archaeon | reverse complement strand
ATATGAATTTGCAATGTATTTGGACACACCGATGACTCTTCTTGCATGATCTGCTATTAACATTGTAAGTGCCGCCTCAGTTCCTCCTGCAGATCTTATAGGACCAGCAAATGATATCGAAAGATACTGAGTGCCATTCATATTATTCTTTAATCTTACATCAGCAATTCCTTGAAGAGGAGCAACTGTTACACCTTCTGTGACGATAGCCAGACTTACGCGAACGGCATTATTTAATCTGGTTTGTATATCACCAGCACCATATTCTCCGACGGCAATCTCTTCAGCGATTTTAAGTGCAGCCTTTTCTTTAGTAGTATGCGAAAGTAGAGTGCGCAATCTATCTGCAATATCAATATTATGCATTTTTGCAACTCTGTCTGCCAAATCGTAGGCAATTTTTGGTTCTACAATATCTGAAATATCTAGTCCCAAATTGCGTGCTTTGGTTGCTATCTCAAAGCTATTTTGCACCGTTTTTAAAATGTCGTGATGATATTTTAAATAATACTGTGGCATAGGTACTCCTTTTAAACAGGCTTCGGCGTCATGTATCATTGTCATTAACCACATTACCTCCGAATTGCATCGATAATGGAAGACAGTATATTTTCCCACCTCCCCTCTTTTTCAATAATTGTACCAATTACAATAATATCCGCTCCAGCATCAGCTATCTCCTTTGCAGTTTGGGGTGTGCGAATACCTCCACCAGTAATTAGGATCCCTTTATAGTATTTTCTTACACTAGATATCATCTGAGGGGCAATGTTCCGAATAGAACCTGAGCCTGCCTCTAGGTACAAAAATCTCATACCTAGATATTGTGCTGCCAAGGAGTACATGACAGCAATTCCTGATTTATCAAAAGGAATTCCACGAGCTTGACCCATGAACCAAGCGGTAGTACCTTCACCAATAATCAGATATCCAGTAGGCAATGGTTCAATTCCGTATTTTTTTACTGCAAGGGCTCCCAGGGCTTGGGCCTCAGTAATAAAGTATGGACTTTCAGAGTTGAGTAAGGAACTGAATAAAATAGCATCAGCCTTAGGTGATACGCCAGTAACATTTCCGGGAAACAATATGACAGGAATTTTGATCAATGATTTAATATGTGAAACCATTTCAGCAAGTTCAAGCTGATCAATTACAGAGGATCCACCTACTAAGACAGCAGAAGCACCCAAGCTTTCAGCCTTTTTAGCAACCAAACCTGCATCCAATTGATTTTCAGAGTCTATTAGTGGGAAGCACAGTGTGCCATATTTGTTAATTTCATTACGAATATAATTTTCTACCTTGTCATACATACATGTTCTGCAATATTTATAGTTCTATATATCATTGCTATTAATGCATACAATATAATCTCCTTTTACAATTTACTCTTGATTTACAACTTTTAAAGAGATTATTCTCTTACTCCTATGAACATTAGATATAACAGTAGTATCAACAAAATAGTTTTATATATTGAAATTTTGTTATTGCTGCAAGCCTATAAGCAATATACTTCTGCATGTAAGTCATCTCGTTTTTATGGATGTTACATTTTTACTTGTTAAATTATATAATATTTTTCTTATTTTACAAACATCTGACTATTTTAGTGTGTTAATATGTTTATAACTCTGCCCTGACCAGGGCTTAACATTACATATATTTGAGTTAGCCAATGCGCCCTTGTCCTCAAGTAAAGTTATACAATTTTTATAAGTAGTTACGTATACGTTCATTCTTTTGTTGTTTGATAAACATGCAACATACTTTTATTAAGCAGCGATACAGATCTGTATGGCTACATGCTTCCAGAAGAAATGCATTTTAACGACATCTATAAGAATATTCTTAAAAATTCTTTATTTACAGAAAGACAAACATATATTATTTACAAACGTCTCGCTACTAAAAAAAATGTGATTAGCATAAGCAGGGGAGCGTATTATAGACAACTAAGGCAGTGCCGACACAAGATTATTAGTATTCTGTACAGCATATTGTTGCTACAACACGTAGGAGCTATAGATCGACAGTCACTTTCTGTTCTTCAGGGACTCTCTAATAAACTTGGCGTGATTCCTACATTAGACAAAAGTGATGTCACAGATCCAAAACGTATGGAGAGTGTGACCTTGGCTCTTGAAAACGCACTAAAAAAAATGTGTAACGTGTGAATCTTTTTTTAGAATAACATAAATCACGCACTAATTGATATTACCGTGATATCATGGTGAATCTGGCCATACTCAACTGGGATTATGTGACATCCATAGTGATTTCCTTTAGCATTGCTGCATCTTTCATGATTTTATATAACATGGGCAGACATCCATATAGCTCAAAGGAAAATGACAAGGATGTTACAACAGTGGCGATTATATCTGAATACTCTCGTAGGTTAAAGCATATTGAGGACATAGTCATGGGATTACGTATTAGAATTGATAGCTTAGAGGTACGAGAAGATTACAACAATTTAGGCTTACGTAAAAAATCTAGTGATATTGATGCGAAACATCACTCTCATTATAGTACGTCACATGAAATGTCACAAACGCAGCAAGCAAATATCACATCTGTAAAGCAGCAGGAACACACAAGTCCTATTTCTCAACAATTAACTTCTGCAGATACAAGAACCAACCTCGAAGATGTACAGAATGGTACTATGGAATATATATTAAAGTTGTTAAATGAAAGACCGAGAAGTTCACGTGAGATACAACTTTCAATAGGCAGAACACGTGAACATACCTCACGCCTAATGAAGCGATTATACGAATCACATCTGGTAGATAGACAAAGTAATAGTAGACCTTATAAATACACTATTACACACGCGGGTCTAGTAAAGATAAACCTACCGTCTGAGAAAGATAGTAATTCTGGAAATGAGAATACCTCACATCATATTATAGACCTTCACTCTAGGCAACAACGTAATGGTTCAGAGTTTCAATGATAAATAACAAGTCATGAGAGCCAAATAAGATTGCATGTTCATTGCAGGTAATCTCTTGTTTTTAAATGCCTAATATTTTGACACACTCATTAAATCTAACTCTGCCACGCTTGATTTTCTATATCCTTCTCGGCTTGGGATATTAATTAGTTTTAACACTTAACAAGTTAACACTTAATACTACTGCATGTAGTCATGATAACAAAATACTTCTTTTTCTTGCATCTTTTGAGGTGAATGAATTAGTTGTATTATTGGCGGTTTGTTAATAATTGCATGATAACTGACAGACGTATTTTATCTCCACTGGAAATAAAGGGGTCGTAATCTAGGATGTTAACATTGTTAATATTCATCTTAACGCTCCACTGGAAATAAAGGGGTCGTAATCTGGCTTCTTTAGTATTCCTATCCAAGGTTTGTTAATAAGCTGTTAGGTTGTGAGTATGTATCACCACCCCAGTGTTTCTATTGTAACCAATATTATGTAATCTTAAGATGTACTGTGACTAGTTTAATTCATTTATCAATATTTATTGATTTAACCATTTAAAAACAAAATTAGAACTCATTATAGGTTAAAGTTTAGAATGTTGGATAGGAAAAATAGGGGTGTGTGTCTCCGACCACCTCGGTGAATCATTTTGAGCGACGAATCACTTGATAGTATTTTTGAAAGGGCTACAATGGGAAAAACGCTGGTTAAAAATCGGCGAACACTTACGATAGATTATGTACCTGAAACTCTTCCATTTAGAAACGATGAAACTAAATCGATTGCACAGGCATTATCTATAGTTTTAAGAGGAGCAAGACCATCTAATCTATTACTTTTTGGTAAACCTGGTACAGGAAAAACGGCAGTAGCTAAAAATGTGATTGAACGTTTACGTAAGAAAGCAAAGGATGTTGGAATAAACGTAATAGTGCCATTTATTAATGCAAAAACTGCAAATACGGCTTACAAAGTTCTTTATGAAATTGCTGAGGATATGGGAATTAATA
>JBKPMK010000456.1:0-1971 GCA_046732115.1 Thermoproteota archaeon | reverse complement strand
TTGTATCTAATAAATATGAAACCTTTTGATATCTGGCCTTTAATACTATCTATCTATCTATCTGTTCTATTTTCCAAGGTCTAGAAATATTAAATCCAATTTATACCTCCATTGCTAAAGGTATACTAAAACTAAAAGTGGCGCCTCTACCATCACTGTTATTCTCAGCCCATATCTTGCCACCATGAGCTTCAACAATACTTTTTGAAATAAATAGCCCCAAACCAGTACCAGTTTCTGACTTTGTGGCGAATTTTGAAAATAGCCGAGGCGATATCTCTGAGGCAATACCTTGACCAGTATCCCTTATGCTGACTATTATCTGATCGTCTTTTCTTTCTGCACTAACGGAAATAACTCCTTCTCCTGTAAATTTAACAGCATTGTTAAGGAGGTTAGAAACAACCTGCGTTATCCTTCCTTTGTCCGCTTCTACGATGATGTCTTTAGGTTTGTAGTACACCTTTACACTACCATCTAGTCCATTGTCATTTGCTAGACGATTTCGAATGTCTTGTATGGTGTCATACAATACATTATTTAGATTAAATCGTTCCTTATTCAATTTTAATGATTGGCTTTCAATCTTCGATACATCTAAAATATCGGATGCAAGACGTTCTAACCTTTTTGCATTACGAATTATTAACGCGATCTGCTCATTTTCTACAATGACTTTTCTTTTCCTGTCGTTAAATTGATGCTCAATATACTCTGCTTCGCCTAATATTGGCATAATAGGAGTTCTTAGCTCGTGAGCTGCTATGTTTATGAACTCTTTTTGCATTTTATCATGAACTTTTAGTTGTTCATTAGCTGCTGCAAGTAGTATATTTGATTTAGTTAATGAGTTGTTTGCTTCCTTTAGTTCTGCAGTTCTTGCATTTACGGCAGCTTCTAATCTTCTATTCCAAGAGAGAATTAGGAAGGCAATACCTAGTGCTATGGTTCCAATTATTATCACCATAAGTGTACTGAAGTTCTTCTGTTGACCTATCAAAAAATTAACATCACTGGCGAGAATATGTGGAGTACCAATGAATAAAGTCCATAGCTGCTTTCCATCAATCAGTACAGGCTGGTATGAGATAGTAGTTGTATTACCATAAAATGTGATATCCTCTGCACCAGATCTACCTTCTAATGAACGCTTTATAATATCATTATAGGCGCGCTTTATTTGCGGGGTTATCAATGATTGAAATTCATCTCCTAAATAATTTTTGCCTATTAAAAGTTGGTTTCTTGAATATAGTATTATTCCGTTCTTGTCCATCAATCCAACGTTGCTTAGAACTCCAGGAGATAGTTCGTTTTGTAAAAATTTGCCTACATTGCTGACACCAATTGCAGCGACTATTACACCATTGAATGTTCTCGATTTATTGATGCTAGTTTCGTTATCAAGTTTAGCTTCATTGCTAATTATTGGAAATGATATATACAATCTAGGGGTATTATCTGCGGACTCTATTACACTACTATAATATGGTAAGTGCGTGTTTTTCGGTATGCTAAAATATTCCATAGAGCTGATATCTAGATCTTTGTATCTCTGAGACATATTATGATTCATATTACTCCACATTTTTGCTCTCCCATGTTGGTCAAACCAATAGTACCCATCGGTAAGTTCGTTTGTAGATGCTTGTGCAGTGCTAAATAGAACATGGGCATCTTCACTCTCGTTATTTTGTACTGTTGGAGCATTAGCGAGTATTCGTAAATTAGTGGTGATTGAATCTATGCTACGTACTAGTATCCTGGAAAGATCGTATACTTCAATTCTGGAATTTAATCTTACATCCTTTGAAGCTGCTTTTGATATTTCGCCAGCTATAAAAGTGGAATACTGGTAAGAAAGAATAGAAAGTGATACGCCAGTAGCTGCAATGATACAAAGTAAAGCTACATTCCTCTTAGATAAGGTGGTCAGTATCAATAGATTACAATAGTTAGTGATCGTTCCTC
>JBKPMK010000455.1:0-15670 GCA_046732115.1 Thermoproteota archaeon | reverse complement strand
CTCTATCACCTTCAGTAGCTGTTATAGTTGGTCCCGGAACAGTACCATTATAAGTCCAAGCATCAACACGAAGTCCGGGAGCTATTTCAAGTGTAGTATTTTCTGCTATCAGTGTATATTCATGGGTCTTTGGTTGCTGCGATGGTGAAGAGGAAGAAGAAGAAGAAGAAGATGAGGATGAAGGTAATCGACTTTGCTGTTGTTGTAATTGTCGTCCTTGTTGTTCTGATTTTTGGTTGGCAACAGTATTATTGCTTCCCCCAATATCATTCGAACTTGGTATTGAAGGGGTAGATCGAGATTGAGCTAATGCAATGTTTTCATTGTTAACAAACACTATCGTGGTAGTTGTAATACTTGATAAAAGTATAGTCAAGAGTGCTAAAGAAATTGCTCTTCTTGTCTTTCCTATGAACATAGAACCATAAGGCTGTTTGTTTTGCATATTGTACAATAAATCGTACAATATGCGTTAATATATGATAAGAATGCACTGCCATGCACTACAATCAAAGTATTTTAATTGCTATAAATTTCATTGTATTTCTCTTATTATTGTAAAGGTCAATGCCAAGTCCATTAGAAATCGCTAAAGATGTTATGTAGGTGTTGTACAATATGATAATAACGAAAATAAATTTGTCAACTAAAATGTCATAGCTATCAGGTTAAATCTCAACAAAAACAGCAGCAATAGTGAGTATTCAACTAATTGAGGAAGAACAGAGAAATCCATGAAGCAATCTTCCAACTCCACTAAAGCTTATAAATTGTTACTCTTAAATAACTTCACACCAATCATATCGTACAAGTTTAGAACAGGTAATCTTGTCTCTGAAATCGCAGATGAAGTTAAGGCACAAGGATATGATATGTTAGTCTTGACTTCATCTCATATTGATTCATGGATAAGATCATTATTTAGCGATACTCGGAAGACAATAAGCAATGTTACAATACCTGTTCTTGAGTGGCCGCATGATTAAAAACATCAATAAATACTATATACTTTATAGCATAGAAAGCAATTAGAACACACTCTTGTGCATGACTTTAGTTGTTTCTTAAATGGGAGTATTATATACCATGGTTATTGCTACTGTCTTACCATGTGTCGCGTTGATTGAAGGCTTCGGTTCATTTACTAACCCATCTACAACTACCGCATTCTTGCGATGTCACATATTGATTGGAAACATTAAAAATGTATTGTATTTTTCCTATATCCAGACTTTGAGCGATGTATATACTGAACCATCATCTACAAAAGATGATTCCGCTAGAACACACAAAACTCGCAGCATTACCTTCAGACTTGATTCCTCTGTGATAGATGAAATGCAGCGTGAAGCAGACCAAAAGGAAACTTCACTTAACGTTCTAGTAAACCAGGTACTAAAAAGATACACAGAGTGGGACAGGTATGAAGGTAAAATCGGTATGATGCCAGTACCTAAAGTAATGCTATCTTCTTTAATTGACAAGTCCATTGCAATAGCTAAGGAAAAAATTGGCATCAAAGATATAGCATCTTACAGAGATGAAATTCTAAAATCTGCTGCTCAGATCGCATTTAGTATAATGAAAGATTCTGTACTATTTATGAAAAAACAATACAATTTGTGGGTAGTTCTCTCAGTATTGCAAGAATACATGAAAGCATCTGGCATAAATTCTGATCATAGAATTGAGGATGGTAGGAAACATGTATTTGTAATACAACATGAACTTGGAGAAAATTGGTCACTATTTACAAAAGAATTGTTGAAGATAATATTTGAAAGTCTAGCTAACGTTAAGGTTGAAGTCTATGTAACTCCGAATACAACTGTAGCTGAAGTTATGCTTTAGATATAATATGTAAGTACACAGATTCGGTACTACTAATTTTAATAGCAATAGTATTGCATTTACCTCTTTTTGTACTCACAAAATGATAGTCTTTCTGTTAGCTCAAATCGATTAATTATCATTGATTACTTATTCTATTGGTATGTGTTCTGAATACGATATCTTCGTGACTTTCCTGTAAAATCCGAAATATGAACGAAAGTTAGAAGAGAAATAAAGAATGAAGAACTCTGATTAGAGACCAACCTTAATTAACTGTATAATTTCATGACTCTATATTTTACTTTTGCTGTTTCTTTTTTTATAATACAGGTATAATCCTACAGTTACTGCCACAGTAATTACGCTTTGAATTACTACTAAATCAATTAAGAAACCAAAAGTAATGATAGTATAATTATAGCAGCTACAAACATTAAAGCAAATCCAATTGCGGTTACTATAATAGCGGCTCCATCTATCCGCATAAGACCTAAAACAGAAGATATTGAAAAAGGGAGTATGAGTATACCACCAACCATGGCTATTGCGATCTGAGCATGCTGCGCTGATAGATTAAATATTACCATTAACATAATATAAGAGGATCGGGATAATACTGAGCAAGAATAATGAAAGTGAGGATATAACATCACCCCCAGTAAATTCGCTCAGAATAGCAGAAAATATCCCTGGAGCATGGCTTGTACAGATAAAGGGAGGCGGACATGGTGTTATGTATCAGTATCCACAACAATTTGCATCAATTTTAGAAACCTTTTTTTCTGTAACCTGAGTAATAATAGAATGCATTGCATTGCATTCCTCATACTATTATATTTATATCGCATATACATAACAAATGATACAACAGGGAGGTAAGTGGACATGTTACAAAGAAGCTACATTATTTTGATTGTAGGCGCTGTTTTGTTAATTTCAGGTATTATTATTTCGGCAGTGTGGGCTGGTTCATTTGCAACTACGTTTATGCGCGAAAATACTCTTTTAAATGGTGTTTTAATTAGACCAGCTGATTTAGTAAATATAACTTTTCAGGTAACGGATACTTCTAGGCCTGTATCATTAGCTATACATGTAGAACGCAATACCAATAACACTTCTGGCACAGGACAAGAACAACAAATACCAAATAACACTCTAAGAGAAACTGTTAGAAACCCAACTGGCTTAGTAATGACAAGTAATGAATTCACAAAACAATTTTTTACTACATTTAAACCTAATATGACAGGAAAATACACAATTACTATCAGCAATTTAGGAAATACTCCAGTAAGTATTGGTGCATTAATTGGTAACCTTCCATTTGTAGGTGCAAATAATCAAGTTAATATTAATTTTCTTGGTGGAATAATAGCAGGTATTTTCCTAATCGTAGCTGGAATTATTGTTCTAATAGCAGGCGTCGTTGTGCTGGCATTAGACAGGAGGAAGGGAAGAGTATTCCCAGATAATCAAACTAGCCTTTCTTCATCATCGTCATCCAGCACAGCAACTACGGCGACAACAAACACTCAAAGAATTGTATTAGCTAGTTGGATTGATAGATTTGTTGCTTGGCTGATAGATGTTGTTATTGTGTCAATTGGGCTTGGTATACTATTTGCTTTAATATCCATACCATTTTGGGCTGCAGTTTCGCAATCGTTTGATAGTGGGAGCAGTTATATGAATATGGAATCTAGGAATTTAGGAGCTCCATGGCTACCTTATGTTGTGTCTAGTATTGTGTTTATGGCATACTGGACTTACTTTGAATGTACTTCTGGTCAATCTATAGGTAAAAGAGTTATGCATTTAAGGACAACCGATCTGAACGGTAATACTCCTGATTTAAGAACAGCTGCAATAGAGAGCTTCGGTAAGGCATTCTTGCTTCCATTCGATGTGTTATTTGGATGGATATTCACCAACGATAAAAGGCAGAGAATATTTAACAGAGTAAGTGACTCAATAGTAGTCAAGGTAAGGAAAGTAGAAGACTACGATGCATCTAGGAATGTAAGCTACATGAAGGACTAGTGGCAATGGATTTACCCAGATTGCATACTGATTTAGAGGATGAAGGGTTAATTAGAAATTAAGTTCTGACCTCGTGTACTATATTGAACATGACAGTACATTATGTTCGTGTACTATATTGGTATACTTACTCTGCTCCAACCATGATCGAATAACGTCGAACGCTAGGAATAATGAAGAGGCTTACCTCCACCATTCTTTATCCTAATTGATGCAAAGAAACGTTTTGTGGCAAGCATGGGTATGTGTAAACGACTGAGGGCTGGAAGCAAAAAGATTAGATTGGATGGAATCAAGAACCCAACCCTCAATTACCACATGCTTGCTCGCAGATAATAATACAACGTCCTGTTATATAGTCAGGATGTGTTCTCTGCAATGCAGTATAATACAGGACAGTTTAGTAAACGAAAGCAAACCCATCATGGGCTTTACCTATTAGTGCAGAATATAGACTCGCGAGAAATACTTGTACAGTAGGCATTATTTGACGTAATGAATAACATAAACATCGAATTATTATCACGTCCCATGTATCCTGTTATCATAATCGCAATCGTTTCAATCAATACTAGCCTTTTCTGATTTATCAACGGTTAGAAGAATGAAGTTAAATTCTAACTAAGCTGTTAAATCACAATAGATTGCTGTCAGCTGATCATTAGTAATCATTTAGTTTTTAGAAACTGAATATGCAAAGTCTTTATTCTATTATATTTTTGGCCAGCGGTAGCATGATCATTGTTATCGTTATTATCTGAAGCTAATTCAAATGTAAATCTAGCTCTAACCAAATCTCCTTTTTCAAATTTTACCAAGGCTGTGATAATATTTGTGCTGTTGTTATTGCCAATTTTGTTACTACTATCTTTATAGTCTAACTTTGGTTCATTGAGAGTGGCTTCCTTTTCAATGGCAATCTGATGCTGCAGCCTGTCATTCGCCATTATTGCGACTCTGAGAAAGGACTCGATAGATCTTTTGCCTTTAAGGCCTCCTGTTATTTTACTGAATGGTTCATAGACTACTGCATCAGGAGCAAACAGTTCCATTAGACATTCTATATCTTTATTCTTGATAAGTTTAAAGTATTCAAAGATTATGTCCTCGTTGTTATATACGAACCTTTTTTTATTTCTCATATTATTGCCACTCCCAACATACAATTCTGCTATGCAATACATTAGAATGTGCTATAGATAACCAGTAGGAATGCAGTGCATTACATATGTTTAAGGAATTATTATTCATGATTATTCTATGTTCCTGTTCAATTTTCTTACTGAAGAGCAAATTGTTGTGGTGCAGTCCATAATTAGAATAAATTTGTCACAAGAACAATAATGCAAGGCATAATATTAGTGGTAGACATGATAATTATTGCCACTGAGCTTACCATTGCCTTAGATCTCCCTCGAGTAGGCCCTTGCCTATATGTATTTGATCTATGTGTTTTGACATTTCTGCAGTGTTTGAAATCTTGATTGACAATATGGGCAAAGGATTTTTATACCCTCTTTCTGAACAATCTCAGGAGAAACTTCCAATTCTGCTAGGTCTATGTTATAGCTGGGACTATTTCCTGTTATTGACACAAGACTTACCATTCCAATTACTTGTTTACGATCATTTTTACTATTACTACTACTGATATCGCCGCTATCATCTGTCTGGTTCTTAGTTACAACTAACCTTCGAATATGTTTGCTTCTCATTACTGAAACTGCGTCCGCAACTGAAGATTGATGATCAATCGTAATGAGAGGTCTGCTCATTATCTTTTTTAATGTGACCTTATATGGGCCTAGATTCTCTGCTAACACACGATGTAGCATATCTCTTTCTGTCACAATGCCAATTGGTTCATTGGAATCCTTACTGACAATCAAAATGCATGAGGTATTTTTATCTCGCATCACTTTTGCTCCTTCAGCGACTAATGTATCTTCATCTAAGGTTATAAATTCTTGAGAGACAAATTTGCCAATATTTTCAGATAATATAATTGAATACATGCATTTTGAAATATTGACTGGTTACTGATATATTGATGATGTCTGCACTGCATTGCAGTAGAATCCTAGATCAGAAATAGTGCTTAGTTACTAATATACAAGTAATGAGTAGTAGTAGCAACAATATGAGTTTAGAATCCGTATCTGTTTCTAGCATAATGATTACCGACGTAAAAACAGCCGGGGAAAACCAGAGTATACAAGCTGCTTGTAATATTCTGTATAAGAATAAAATAGGTAGTGTAGTTATTATAAAGAACTCTACTTCTGAAAATAACGAAAGCAAAGTACCGGTCGGCATAGTTACAGAAAGAGATATTGTACGACTAGTATCATTACCTGACAACAAACGATTAGTTCATGAACCTGTACATTTGCTTATGAGAAGTCCTTTAATTATAATAAATCCAAACAGTTCAATAGTAGAAGCCATGCAAACTATGCAGCAAAAAGATATTCGCAGACTTCCTGTTGTTGATAATAAAGAAAAATTGTTAGGTATTGTCACAGATAAAGACATATTCAGACTAATACTTAAAAATCAGTCATTATTGGCATCGAGTGCTACAAGTGATCAAATGCTGGTAGACCAACAATCAATATATGGCAAATTCACTGATTATTGGTTAAGAGGCATCCCTACTACACCATGAGGTATTTTTTAAGAATGACTACTACCATCAACGATATAATGAGAAAAAAATTAGAAACTATTGAAGGAACATCATCTGTTCAACAAGCAGCTAAGAAAATGAAGGATAGGAATGTCAGTTCATTGCTAATAGTTGATCAAAAAGGTAATCCACAAGGCATAGTCAGTGAGAGAGACCTAGCTACAAAGGTATGTCTCAATGATAAAAACGCTAGTGCTGTTACAAACCAAGAAATAATGTCTTCTCCCCTTATCACTATTAGTTCTAGTTCGCCACCAGCAGAAGCAGCAGATTTGATGTTACAACACAACGTACGGCATTTACTCGTTGTTAATAATGAAAATAAGCACAAACCTGTCGGTATAGTTACTCCACTTGACTTTACAAGATATCAGCAATACACTGAAGATAAGGGGAAAGACACCATTGAAAAGATACTAGAGTACTATGTATGAATTTTGTAATTAATATTGGAAATAGAATACACGTGAGTTTCGAAAGTAAATTAAATGAGACATGTGGTGATTTTGTAGCAAATTTTGTAAATAGCCTTGGCAATATTTGAGGGTCTATTCCTGTACCTGTATCTTTTATATTGAAGACAATCTGCTGCTGTTGTTGATTGTTAGTTTGTTTTTCTCGCTTTTCTTTTTTCTTTACCGTGATATTATATAATTACCATATTTAAGTAACAGTGTTAACACCTCACTGAATGTCTGTTTATCTGGTGTTCAGTCTTAGTAGCTAAATCATCACGATGTATGGATAGTTTGAGTCTTAAGCCAGATGTTTAAATTATTCAACCCTCCCATCTATTTCCAGATATCTGTCGCATAGACAACTAGTTAGCTAGTTTTCCCACATTCTATCATGGCAGACGTTAAGCAGAGGGTTTACCACCATTATAATGATGTCGCTATATTCTTGAAAAGTTTGAATATTAGTATTATAAAGATTTATTTTGCTAATTTATTCTTCCTGGTTTCTACCCACCATAATCATATAGTATTATCGATATCCAATAGAATCCTACCCTGTCTTTCCCCGGAGAATATTTCTTGTAAAGCTTCTTTAGCATTATCCAGTTTGAACCTTTTCCATACCTTGACTTTGAGTTCTCCTGACATGTCAATAAGATCTTTGAACTCTTTTCTGCTCCCGCCTGTAGATCCTATTAACTTTATTTGCTTAGAGTATAAGGACTGAACGTTTAGCTTAACGTCTGCACCAGTTAGACCACCAAATGTGACCAGTCTTCCATTAATCCCAACTACCTCCAAGCTATTATCCCATGTCTCTATGCCTAAAGAATTTAAAACAACATCTGCCATTTTGCCGTGGGTAATTTCAGTAACTTTTTCAATTACCTTGCTATAATCGCTTATAACATTTTGGACTCCAAAATCCCTTATCCAATCATCATTGGAGACTGCAATAACTTTAGCTCCAATTTTATTTCCAAATTGTATTGCCATCATTCCTGTATTGCCAGAGGCGCCAAAGATTACCAGATATTCGTTCAATTTCAGAGATGCTTCCTTTAATGCATGATAAGGCGTTATACTAGTTACAGCCAGACTTGCTGCCATATCCCATTCCGTATCATCTGTTATTTTAAATGCATTTCTTTCTGGAACAGCAATATATTCTGCAAAACCACCATTTGTCACTACACCAACTATTCCACCATTTCTGCATAACATCTCCAATCCATTAAGACACATATCGCACGTTCCATCAAATGTTCTGCTATAGACTGCTACTCTATCACCTTCCTTTAGGCTTGTCACATGTTTACCAATTCTTTGTACTATTCCAGTTATTTCTGCTCCTGGTATGTGGGGTGATTGTGTTTTAATCTCACGTGATCCAGAGACTACGAAATAGTCTATAGGATTTACACCTGCACTTCTTACTCTTATCAAGATATCATGATCCGTTGGTTCTGGCTGTTTGATATCTTCACGTATGTTTAAATTCTCAAGACCGTACTTTTCAAAAGCTACTGCCCTCATACATTCATTAGGTTGTATAATTAGCATAAATTCTTATTCGTATTTTCTGCAAAGTGACCTCATGTAGAAATACGTGTGAATTGTTGCCCAGAATATATTGACTTTTAATTCCATCTGATCATTCCAACTAGGTTTGAAGATAGAATGATAACAAATCTTCATCATAAGATCATCCAGCAGTCTCATATTGGAGAATAGAAAAGTTATTGATATCTAATCATTTTTCACGTTTGATTCTGATCAAATAAGAAAATAGATGAGTATTGTAGGAATTTAGACCGGCCAGAACACTAGCGTTTGATATTGCATAAGTTTCGTAACAACGCAACAATAAAATAATTTGTCACCTAATATTCTATCATTCAGGAAGAAGTCGACTATGATTGTTAAGAGAAACTGGCGTGATGCACATCCGACTATTGCTCACGAAAGCGGGCTAGATTGGAGATTGCTTTCATCAGCGACCAAAACAAGCGGAGATATAGAAGAGCCTGAGATGGATCCAAAGTGCAGATGCCTAAAGGCTATAACATACGTTTCATATGCCAAATTGCAGCCTAGACTTTCATATGAACCACACCATCATGAAGATCATGAAGAAGTATATTATATAATAAATGGCACTGGAAAGATTAAGATGGGAAACGAAGAGGCTCGGTTGAGAGATGGCGACATTATTTACATACCAGAGAATGTTACCCATTCAATTATAAACGATGGCGAAGAAATGATTGACTTTTTGGCATTTGGCGGCTATACTGGTAAACAAAAAGGGGAAAAGAGAACAAGAAGGAGAAAAAGTAGACGATAGTGATATTTTATAATAATTTATAAAAACAATAACTGTTAAGCGCCGTGACAAATATAGAAGATGGCATAGGACTCCTATACTCACATAATCATATAAAGAATATTGCAAAAGTAGTGATAGTAAATAATGAGAGTTGGACTTTAAAAGCCGCTTGAATTCCTAAATAGTAGATTGGCGAATATTAATGGGCCTAATAATGTCATCAGAACAAACAATGGGTGGATACAGATGCGACATATGTGGTATGACATTTAATTCTCCAGCAGATCTAGATTCACATCTCAGAGGAAAGCATAACATAGATATAGCATAATAATTCCTCAACTCAATATACAACAGATAATCCGGTAAATAGTAGAAGGTTTCTTTCTAGCTTTGCATTGAAGATATCTTCGCTTAAGTTCTTGATAAGCTATTAATGCATGCATGGATGATAATTTTTAGTTAAAGATTCAAAATTTTGTTACTTTTGATCTCACCGTTTTTTGATGTTCTCGCTATGCTGTGCTTTGATAGTCTTTAAATTTATTTATAATATGTATTGCATATTAAAGTAACTAAAATGCCAGACCAAAAAAAACTGGAACTGGGAATAATAGGTTTAGGTAAGATGGGTGGAAACCTTGCTCTTCAGGCCATTGACAAAAACATTCAAGTAGCAGGCAAGGCAAGAAGTAAAAAACCTGATCTCGAAGAAAAGGGTGTCAAAGTGTTTACAGACTACGGATCTTTTATTTCTTATTTAAAAGAAGACCCTAAACTAATATACCTTTCACTTCCAGCCGGGAATACCGTAGACAAAGTGCTAGAGGAGCTTTTGCCATTTCTGCAACGGGGCGATGTAATAATGGATGGAGGTAATTCCTTTTATTTGGATTCTATCGAAAGAGAAAGTAGGCTTTGGAACGAAAAGGGAATTTATTTTCTTGACTGTGGCACAAGCGGTGGTTTAGAAGGTGCACGATATGGTGCTTGCTTTATGGTAGGTGGTAGAGAAGAAGGAATAAGGATAGCAGAGCCAATTCTAATATCACTTGCAGTCAATAAAGATGGTTATGTACATACTGGTCCTTCGGGAAGTGGACATTTTGTAAAGTTGGTCCACAATGGAATAGAATTTGGGATGCTGCAGGCAATAGGAGAGGGTGTTGAATTAATGCGCAAAGGTGGAAATGGATTTAATCTTGACCTTGCCGCAATATTCAAGAATTGGTCAAATGGTTCTGTCATCAGAGGATGGTTGGTTGAATTAATGGAAAAGGGATTGTTGCAGCGAAATTTTGATGATATCCAAAGCTATATTGAAGATACAGGAGAAGTTAATTGGTTGATACAAGATGCTCTCAATAAAGAAATCCCAATTCCCGTAATATCACAATCTGTAATGGAGCTATTCAAGTCTAGAATGAAAGATAGTGACGCTTACAAAGCTATTGCATTAATGAGACACGGATTCGGGGGACATCCTTTTGGAAAGGATGAACACATAGCAAAGGAAAGACAGACAAGTAGGATACAGACTATTTAAATATAATATAACGCAAAAGTGTAGAAGTAAGACTGACGAATTGTAAAATACATATGCATATAAGCAAATCGGTTAATTGAAAGGAAAGCGACTGCTACTGTATATAACAGCGTTGTGATAGCGACTATAGTTACTTACAAGTGAACGGAAAATATAAAAAACATACTATAACTATTTTTTTAGTTTATAGTGATAATATTGTTGCTATATAGTTATGTCAGAAGCGAAAATGAAAGACGAAATGCCAAATCAACACAGCAACAAGTCTACACGTATACTAATCTTGGGCTCTGGTTTTGCGGGTGTTGAGGTTTTAAGAAGGCTTCAAAGAAAATTTCTAAAAAAAAATAATAATATAGATATTACTTTGGTAAGTAGAGATAATTTTTTACTATTTACTCCAATGCTTCACGAAGTATCCTCTGGAATGATAGAAATTCGTCACATAGTCACGCCGATCAGAACATTTAGCAAAAAGGCCAATTTTTATGAGGCCAATATACAATCAATAGATTTACAAAATAAAAAGGTCATTATAACTCATAAAATAGGAAAGCGATCTGAGCCAACTCCATATGAGAAGCGTGTGTTACAATACGATTATCTAGTTATTGCATTAGGAAATGAAACGAGTTTCTTTGGAATGGAGGATATTAAAAGACACTCTTTTACAATGAAGACTATTGATGATGCAATTGTTTTGAGAAATCATGTAATAAATATGCTTGAGCAAGCAAGCTTAGAACAAGAAAATAGTGAATTAAGGGAAAGCTTGTTGACTTTTGTGGTAGTTGGAGGAGGATTTGGAGGAGTTGAAACAGTTGGAGAATTAAATGATTTTGTAAAAGATACAGTCAGAGAATATTATAAGAATATTTTGATTTCAGATATAAAAATAATATTGGTAAACTCTCATGATAAAATTCTTCCTGAGCTTGGAGAGGAGTTGGGTAGTTTTGCATTACAAAAGCTAAAGGAAAGGGGAGTGCGGTTTATAATGAATACCCACGTCAAAGGAGCTACAGCAACTACTGCAAGATTGGATAATGGAAGCATAATTCCTACTTACACTTTAATCTGGACTGCAGGTGTGCATCCAAGTGAAGTGATATCCAACCTTGCTTGTGATCATGACAAGCATCATAGAATCATATGTAATAACTATTTGGAATTATCTGGCTATGAAGGGCAGGTCTATGCACTTGGTGATTGTGCATCTATAACAGATCCGCATACAGGGAAACCATATCCTCCTACAGCCCAACATGCGATAAGACAAGGAAAAGTTGCAGCAAAGAACATAATATCATCTATTGAAGGAGGAAAAAGAAATAAGCAAAAATTCGATTATAAGACAAAGGGTATGATGGCAGAAATAGGAAAAAGAGTTGGTGTTGCAAAGCTGTTTGGATTTAAGATGCATGGGTTTGTTGCATGGTGGCTTTGGCGTACGTTTTATCTGTCCAATCTACCCACTATAAAAAAGAAACTAAAAGTTATGAGTGATTGGACTGCGGATCTGTTTTTCAAACCAGATGTAGCGATGATTAAGGGTTACATTGCAAAAGAGAAGCAAAGGCAATCATGATACGAGTGCTTTGGACTATGGCATAAAAAAGGAAAAGGAAGAAGAAGAAGAAGAAGAAGAAGAAGAAGAAGAAGATAGTATTAATATTGGTAAGGAGAAGGTCTAGTTCTCAGAACGAGCTATAGAGATCCGATACAAATCAGAAAATATATCATGCAGCTAAAGAAGCTATCCTGAATAAGAAATTAGAGTTTAATCCGGTGGAATCCCAATCCCTTTTTCATTTATCATATCTATGACCAATGCTGCGCTCCAAGAAAAATCTTTTCCTCCAAGACCTTTTCCTTTGTATGGATTATAATATTCTCTAAAACCATGATTTTCAACCAACTCTAAGACTCCTTGCTTTATAAGCTCGGCCTCTCTTGTAAAACCGTATTTGAGTAAACCTATCCATATCATCCAATTTGTATTTATCCAAACAGGTCCTCTCCAATAGGTTATTGGCTTGAAGTATGACACTTCTAAATCAGTACTAGGAATAGTAGGTACATGACAATTACTTCCTTCTCCACAAAAATGGGCATGAGTCATCCATCTTAAAATTACTTCTGCTTCTTGTTTTGGTATCAAGCCCGTATAAATTGGGATAAGAGATGATACAGTTTTCTTTTTTATTTGTAGTCCTGTTACAAGATCGTAATCATAGAACAGACTCTGTTCATTTGCTCCCAATTTCTTTTGACTCTGATCCGATGGGAAGAAATATTTATAGAAATTTTGCTCTGTTCTTAACATCCACCGCCTTATTTCAGCTTTATCCTCCTCGCCCTTGCCAATTATATCTGCGATTTTAATCATGTATTTATTGGCAACATGCAATATGCTACTAAATACAACATCTTTTATCTTAAATGGGAATGCTCTGTACATCTTTTTTTGATCATAATCAAACTTCTTCATAAGCTCTATTAGATAAATAAATCTGTTATACTCCCAATCGCTTGGTATGGTTTCAGAGCCTCCACCAACTGCAAGTACATCTAACCTTTTGAATTTCGGTAAATCTTTTTCTTTTACAATTATTCTGGATAGAGGTTCATCCCAGCTTGGTGAGTCATCAAGACCAGACTCCCAAGGATGTAGGATAGTGATCAAACCAGATTTCTCAGGATCTCTATCTGTCATTAAAAATCTGTGAAAGGCTTTTAATTTTGGATAAATTTTGTTTAGAAATTCTTTGGCTTTTGTCTTATCCTCCGAATTTTTGTAAATGTAGTAACAAGAAATGGCATGAACTGCAGGTTGTGTCATGCCAGAGGTTCCAATATGCGTTGGTGCATTGTCTGATCTAGCTATTTCATAAAAATCTGCACTTGGAAAGTATGTTTTTTCTTTCTCATTGAAGACTATATGTGGGACCATTCCGTTTTTCCACTGCGCATCGAACAAAAATTCGATCTCCCTTATTGCCCGATCTGCATGATAATAGGAATTTCCTATCGCAATAAAGCCAGAATCCCAGCTCCATTGATGCGGATATAGAGTTGGAGAAGGTATCGTAAATCTTCCATTCCAATTCTTTTCTAGAGTTAGTTTAGCGTCTCTGAGAATCTTATCTAAATCCAATGATTATCTCCACTACTTTATGAACAAATCCCCTTTTGACAGTAGAAAATTAACTTTTTTGTCTATAGTTTTCGTTTTTAGAATTTTTTTGTTCTTAGATTCTGACAGCTGGTTTATTATCTCGGGTTCTGTCGTTTTGTGTCTACCCTTTATCATTCGATAGGAATTAAGATTATGATGTATTAGTCTGAGGTGTTCGTCAATTTGTGGAAATTCTAGATATTATACATTATTTATTCCCGCTAGATGTCATGTTCTTTGGCAATTGACTTATACTCGATGGTGTGCTCGCATTTGTACCATGTTCCTTTGAGAATGCTTTGAAAGTACTTGGGTTAGCAATATTTTTATTCTGAGTTATGATTTTGGTGTTATTTCCTGGAGGAAGATTGGCAATTTTTGGTATTGTCTTCACATTTCCAATACCTGTGTTATTGTTATTATTAGTGTTATTCTGTGTGCCTCCAGCATTTGTCTGGTTTGTCTGCTGTGCTGAAGCTACTGGATTATAGTATGGTAGTGATGTAGCTATAGCAGTAAATACTAATGCGATGCCTATCGTTAATACTAGAGCGGTTTTAGCTGAGTTTTCTTTATTAATTTTAATAACCTCTCTCATTACTGAGGCACAGGAGTGATAATTAATTAACAGTTTTATGTAAAAATTACTGAATTTCATGTACGTGCACTGAGAATCTAAATTTTGCTCTCATGCTTGTTATAGAAAATACGTTACAATCTTCGGCCGACCGCAGCGAAAACGAGTCATGATCTAATGGTTTCAAAGGAGCCATTGTCGTTGGCCTTGTAGTATACGCTTGCATGTTTCGTAAAAAGGCCTACTTCAATCACTCCGGGAGTATTTTTCAATTCGGTTTCTTTATTTCTTACATCCGAAATAGATTGAAAAATCGTATCTAAAACAAAGTTGCCATTTTCTGTAATATATGGATAACCTTCATTTAACATTCTTAATTCGGGCTTCGCTCCATGTAGAGACTGTAGTTTATCTCGCAACGAATATAATGCAAACGGATGAACCTCGATAGGAACTGAGCGATCAAATGAACTTACAAATTTGAATGATTCAGCTGTAATTACTATTATCCTGGCCGCAGAATGCAAAACCTTTTCCCTCAACAGTGCGCCACCTCCACCTTTTATCATGTTCAATTGCGAGTCCACCTGATCTGCTCCATCAAATACCACATCTATTCTGGGAATTTGGTTAGGATCAACTATGCTCAGGTTTCCATTTAATGCCTCTTCTTTTATTTGAGTAGAGCTTGCGACACATTGCAGTGTTGCCTTAACGTCTTTGGATAGTTTTCCAATTTCCCTTATAATGGCAGCGGCCATTGGCCCACTACCTAATCCAATTACCAGATCAGGTTTTACATATTGCTTTACTGCATCTTGAGCAATGGCTTCAGCTGATTTTTGAAAAGGTTGTGGAATCCAGTTATGACCATTTTTTATTTTTTCGTTTTGAATCTTTGCCATGGCACAACTATGAATTTTGTATATAACAATAAGAATTTAAAGGCTTACGATAATAAGCTTCTCTTGTAAATGGCAAGCTAATTTTAGTATCCTTGATTCAATTAGATCGCAA
>JBKPMK010000454.1:0-6222 GCA_046732115.1 Thermoproteota archaeon | reverse complement strand
CATGGCTATGGAGATTCCAGTATTAAACAAATATTTTGATGAGGTTATCGAAGTTAAGGATGCACGTTTAAGAGACCAATGCACTATGGAGTGTGAGTTTTGTGATTGTACACGCAATATAAAGCTACCAGGAAAATCATTAGTGAATGATTTGAATGTCAATAAAATAAAAAAGGAGGAACGATTAAGGGGAGATAGCAATAAAAACAATAATGATGATGACGACGATGACGACAATAATGGGTTCCTTGATGTAGGAAGGATACGACTTAACAGAAAGAAGCAAAAGGAAGGTCTAGAAGGACTGAAAAGTGTATTTGCAGCCAATAATAATGATAATGACGTTAACAACAGCAAAGTAAAACCAATATTTGCAGGAGCTGCTATTTCTGGTCTTTTCGCAGTCTTTCACGACAGCGATAATAATTACTTTAGAATAAAAAATATTCCAGATAACAAAGAGTCCAGACAGCTTTTATATAATTTGGGATTTGAGCAAGTTAATGGGGATGTACAATCTATGAAGATGACAGGGATGAACTCACTTGCTAAAAGTGACAAGCGTTCTAACCTGGTGTAAACAATGCAAATACTTAAGACAGAAGATTGGAGCAATAATGGTTTTGCGTATGAATATCATGTCTTATCTATAGAGAACGATCCTATTATCTACATTTATACCTATGACAACCACAACTAAATTATTCTTGGTGGTCAAGCCCGGATCTGCAGTCTCCTAAATAGTCTGTATTTGAGGTTTCATTCAAAGCAAAGAAGTATTTGGCAACAGAGCTTGTTTGAGTAATTCAACATCAAAATTGTCCTTCATCTTCAACAAATTTCAAGCCTATATATATAAACAGTTAACACACGTCAGATAATAAAATGAGAAGGAAAATGCAATAATAGCTTATAGTTTAAGAAATACCATATGAATACTAATGAGCAGTATATTTCTGGACCATTATTATGGATAGGGATTTCTCTTGGCATTATCTTCGCTATTTTATTTTATACTCCTTTTCCTCTGTCTATACCATTAGCGATAACAGCTTTCATTTTGTTAAACTTTCGTTTCAGAAAGAAAGTTATTAAGAGAATGAATGCAAAGTTTGTTAATTCATCAAGCAGTTACTCTTGCATTAATTGCGGAACAAGACATAATGAAATTGCTTGTCCAAAGTGTGGTTCAAAGATGAAAAGAGCGGATTTTCATAGATTTTAAAGGATCAAAGGATATGTTCAGAGAATCCTCGATATTTGATTAAATTTGCAACAGCATGATTAACATTCCTACCATCTCAATATACTAAGATATAATTTGCGAACATTTAAGCAATCATTTATTGTTCAAAGCTCTATAGAACGAGTTTGGCATTTTTATACAAATGTCAAGCATCTTGAAATAATAACACCAAAGCAGATGAACCTTGAGATCATTAAAACTACTAGTAAAGATATTGTTCAAGGACAGGAAATATGGGTAAGCGGTAAAATATTTGAAGCGATAAAAATAAGGAGAAAAATGATATGGCATTCAAAGATTGCATTCCTCAAGAAATATGAATATACAGATGAAATGTTAGAAGGTCCATTCAAAAAATGGAGACATAAGCACAAATTTTATAATACTATGGATGGAACACAAACAGAAATAATAGATGAGGTTGAATTTGAATTACCATATGGCGTATTAGGAAAGTTATTTGAAGGCTACGCCTACAAACAATTACAAAATATCTTTGAATACAGAAAAATAGCTACGGTCAAAGCATTAGAATAATATAATGTTGCCTCATACAAAGTATTATTAGTGTGTTAAGATAGCTATATCATACTTATATGGCTAGGCCTTCAAAGAAACGAATAGTTGAAATATTAACACCACCAGCAAATGACACACTTCTAGACAGAGACGAGAATAATGCGGTCTCAGGAAGACGACCTAGTTTTACTCAAATGGGTTACAAACAAGCGTGATAGATGTTACCACACTATGGCCAAGGACTTGTCAGCACGTCCACATGAGATTTTGAATTTGAAAATAAGAGATATTATATTCAAGGCAGCTGGCAACAAACAATATGCTGAAGTATTGGTTAATGGTAAAACAGGTTCAAGGCACATTCCGTTAATCCAATCAATACCATACATAAAAGAATGGCTATCCAATCATCCTAGCCGTAACAATCCTAATTCCCCTCTGTTTGTTGGTCTTGTCAGAAGTTCCATGGGAAAGCAGCTTACTGTTAATGGTCTATATACAATCTACAAAGCCGACAACAATTACAACAAATATGCTGGTATCTTAGTTATATCTCATTTTGATAGTTCATTGCTCTAAGAAATTGTTATTAAGAATTTTTTGCTTAGAGGATTTATCATAATAAGTGGTCATACATAACAAATCGTTGAAGACATTCTTTATTAATTTGTCATTAAAAGGAATGATTGTATGCCCAACAATACAATAGAAGAAGAAGAAGAAGATAAAGCTATTGTAATTGGCGGAGGAATAGCAGGTTTACTTGCAGCAAGAATACTTTCTGGCCATTTTTCCAAAACCATCGTACTTGAAAAAGACAGATATCCTAAAGAAAAGGGGCCAAGAAATGGAACGCCACAAGCAAACCATATACATGTATTTTTGGTCAAAGGTATGCAAACGATAATAGACTTATTTCCAGGTATTGAAGAAAAACTATTATCCCAAGGAGGACATAAAATAGATGTTATTTCAAAAGCCAAATTTAAATTTCCTACAGGATGGGCTAGAAATTTTGCTTCCGATATGAACACTATTGTATGTAGTAGACAACTCCTTGAATATACTATCAGGCAAGAGATTTTACAAAAATACTTCAATGTTAAAATCATAGAAAATACAAGGGTCATAGGCTTAGCCACAACCACCGACAGCGAACAAAAAATAATAACAGGGGTAAATGTGATGTATGGGACTCAAAATAATAATAACAATAATGATATAAATAAAACAACAACCATTAATGCAAATCTAATCGTTGATGCAAGCGGCAGAAGATCTGAAACACCAATCTGGTTTGAAAAAATAGGTTTAGAAAAACCAAACGAAACAAAAATCAATTCATTTATAGGATATGCAGGAAGACGTGTTCAATTATTATCTACTACTACTCAGTCATCCCCACTTCTTTCTAATTATAAAGTTGTAGTTGTATTTACTAATCCTCCAAACAACCCTAGAATGGTTGTGATGACAGCGATTGAAGATAATCAATGGCAATTAGGACTATTGGGGATAGGAAAAACTTATCCTCCTACAGACGAGAAAGGATTTTTAAATTTTGCAAAGGAATTAGGGGTAGAGGAAGTTTACAAAATAGTTAGAGATGCAAAACCAATTTCAAACATTTATGGGTATAGGGAAGATGGAAGTAGGCTGTATAATTATGAGAAGATAAAAAAGTGGCCCAAGAACTTTATTGTGTTAGGAGATGCGGTTTCTGCTTTCAATCCTATTTATGCACAAGGAGTCACCATTGCAGCAATCCAGTCTAAGATTTTGGATAACTTATTATACAAATACAAAAAAAATAATGCAGAAGCAGCTCTAAAAAAAGGATTTGAGACAAAGTTTCAGAGAGAAATTGCCAAACTTAATTCATTGCCATGGTTGCTCGGAACAAGCGAAGATTTGCGATGGTCTACAACAGAAGCAAATAAGAAGATGAATCCCTTTAGCAAAATAATACAAAGATATTCAAAGCATGTTATTTTATTAACACCAAACAGTCGCTTAGCTACAAAATCATTTCTTGAGATGTTAAATATGGTAAAATCACCTGCAGTGCTTTTTCATCCTTTTTTAATTGCGCAAGTTTTAGTACATCTACTATTAGGACAAGGAAACTAGAAGCCCTGTTACTATCTACATGTCTCATTTCTTAGGCGTGAGCATAAAAATAAAGGCATTAGAATATCCAAACAGCCGTGACAATACTTATCTGCAAATAAGATACTGGCATATGTCATAAAGATGCAAGAAGCACCGTTTTGTATATACATTTTTCATTAGCTTGATTGCAGCAATCCGTATTGAAAATAAATTACCAATTTATAGTCTTTGGCCATAGTCATTGTAGCTGTCTCGGTAGTTATATGCCTCGTGGATAAGTTATAATAACTCCTATAGTTATTTCTCAAGTTTAACGATAGCTGATTTAACTATGGTATTGTCGCCTTGCAATAAATTAATACTACGATTTCCGTGAACCTAACTACATCTAAAATACAATCATATTTATTAACATAGCAATTCAATTTGCTAACTATACTAACTAAACTGGCATTAAATATACTATAAGGATAAAAATTACTATTATATTATACTATGATAAGTGAGATGTTCGACTCTATAAAAAATAAGTTTCAATTCAAATTCAAAGATAGAACATATGCTGCCAATATTTTAGCTGCAGCATTACAGGATTTTCTAGGTAAAGACAAGGAAAGTAGTGGGAATGTGACTGTATTGGGTGTTCCACGTGGTGGGGTTCTAGTAGCAGATATAGTGGCAACAAAGCTCAAAGGTTCAAATTTCGATATTGTTATACCAAGGAAACTAAGAATACCACATAATGAAGAAGCCGCTTTTGGCGCCATTATGAGTGATGGTACTGTTTATGTTGATGATAGAATTGTTAGAGATTTAGATATTTCAGAAGAGTATATAGAGAAAGAAAAAGAGTTTCAGCTACAAGAGATAAAGCGTAGGTCTGCTCTTTATAGAAATAAAGAGCAGTTCAAGCAACAATCAATACAGACCGAGATTAATGATAGAACAATAATTTTAGTAGATGATGGAGCAGCCTCAGGCGCTACTGTTATAGCAGCAGCTAGGTCCATTAAGAAGAGTTTAAATGCAAACAATAAATTGGTAATAGGACTGCCAGTATCTCCAAAAGAAACTGTAGAATTATTAAAAAGAGAAGCAGACCATGTAGAAGTTGTTACAACACCTTCTTCATTCTTTAACTCTGTAGGACAATATTATCAAAGCTTTGAGCCTGTTAATGACGAGAGAGTTATAGAGATTATGCAAAAGAGAAATCTATAGTCACCATTATAAAACAACGATGATAACAATCTCTGAATTCATAGTCTTATCTGAGATCAGAATAGAATTTTAGGTACAAACGAGAGGATGCTCACACATCTATGTGCTCAAGCATTCCCGACAGTTAGTAGATGTTATTATATGTATAAGACTAACCAACGCAAAGAAAAGAGAAAAGGAAGGGGCAGTAATAGTTTCGCTTACCTTTTTTAGAAAATGGTTTGCTTCAATTGGCTTTTGTATAATATCAGTTGATTTTACAGAAGGTAACATGCTTACAATTTCTTGTGCTGCATCAAGCGCTGATACAAATAATATCTTGATATTTGAACTCAAAGCCTTCAATATTTGATACAATTGTGTTCCATTAAGACCAGGCATTCATATATCAAGAATGACCAGCACATAATAGGGTAAATGAGCACCAATCTGGGATTGACTATCATGATTATTATTATTTACTTCTAAAAAATGCCTCAATGCTTCTTGTGAATTTGAAAAAGTTTCTACATTATAACCTTGAGAAGACAGAATTGTCTTAAATACTAAATAAGACATGATATCATCTTTCGTCTTGGTAACATGATGGCAATAAATCTAGGTTATTAGGTGGTATTCCATCTCAGTTTGTGGTTATGAAAGCATTACCTATTGGAGGATGTGACGCATACACAGGAACCTCAAAACGTCCACTTGGCGTTGTAGAAAAAAATTCGTGAATATGATTATCAATCCAATAAATAATATCGCCTACTTGATGCCTTTCACCATTATCTAGACCAACTTGTTGCATTACACCATTCTCATCTCTGAGTACGCATGTAATCCTAAAGCGAGCCATTATTTAGCTATGTACAAACGTATGTATTAATCGCTTAGCTACGAGCGAGCTTTATGCGCCTTATTATTATCGTATAGTTGTTGCTGCAAGGCTATATTGACTGCTCTGGATGGAGTTATTCGGCTTGCCAAGGTCCATTGTGATAAATCATGTTAATTCCCATCCGTGGAATCCAACATATGGTATTTGGCGATATTTTATAATAACACAAGACAGCATTAAAGACTATGAAGAGAAAGACACTAGATGCTCTAGTGGTGTTAGCTTCAATACTATCCGCAAT